>NZ_NEJJ01000020.1:0-58455 GCF_002113045.1 Pseudomonas sp. B26(2017)
CGAAATCTCCCACGGATCTGTACTGCGCCAACAGTCAGAATCGAGCCTTGTCCCTCCTCCTCCCTTCAAGTACCAGCATACAAGCGAGCTTGCTCGCGAATGAAGGCGACTCGATTCCGGATTATTCCAGAGCAGCAGCCGGCCCGAAGAACTCATACCGGCTCTGCTTCTCCGGCACGCCCAGCGCCTTCAGATGACGCTTGATCGCCCCCATGAAGCCTTTGGGCCCAAGGAAGTAGGCGTCCACATCACGCTCCGCCGGCAACCACTCGCCCAGTTGCTCCTCGCTCAACAACCCGACCTTGTCCGCCGCCGGGCTCACGCCGTCATCTTCGGCGTAGCAATAGAAGCGCTTGAGCTGCGGATGACGCGCGGCGAGCCCGTCGATCCAGTCACGGAACGCATGCACGCTGCCGTTGCGGGCGCTGTGGATGAAGTAAACCGGACGCTCGGTTTCCAGTGCCGCTTCCAACATCGCCAGCGTCGGCGTGATACCGACGCCGCCGCTGATCAGCACCAGCGGTTTGTCGCTGGCAGTCAGGGTGAACTCGCCCGATGGCGGGAACAGTTGGATGCTGGAACCGACATGCAACTGATCGTGCAAATAATTGGAAGCTCGGCCACCCGGTTCACGCTTGACGCTGATGCGGTACTGACCTTTGTTGGCCAGGGCCGACAGCGAGTAGTTACGGCGGATTTCTTCGCCGTCGAGCATCAGCGTCATGCCGATGTACTGACCGGGCTCGGCTGCCAGGATCGGGCCCTTGTCCGCCGGCTCGAAGTAGAACGAAGTGATTTCCGCACTCTCTTCGACCCTGGCTGCGACGATGAACTCCCGCGCCCCGCGCCAGCCGCCGACGGCTTGCTCTTTCTGGTCATAAATGGCGGTTTCGGCGCCGATCAGGATCTCGGCCAACTGACCGTAGGCCGCGCCCCAGGCGCTCATCACTTGCGGGGTGGCGATCTCTTCGCCGAGCACTTCGCTGATCGCGCGCAGCAGGCAGGCGCCGACGATCGGGTAGTGTTCGGGCAGAATTTGCAGGGCCACGTGCTTGTTGATGATCTTGGCCACCAGATCGCCCAACTGGTCGAGCTGATCGATGTGACGGGCGTACATCAACACGCCGTTTGCCAGAGCGCGAGGCTGGTCACCGCTGGCCTGGTGGGCCTGGTTGAACAGCGGGCGGACTTGCGGGTATTCGGAGAGCATCATGCGGTAGAAATGGGTGATCAGCGCTTCACCGCCGCTTTCCAGCAGAGGCACAGTGGATTTGACGATGGCACGATCCTGGACGCTAAGCATAAGGGTGACTCCTGAGCTTTCTCTAAAAGTGCCTTATCCATTCCAGTATTCGTGCCAACTATTTTTTCTATACAAATCAATCACTTGAAAAGTATGTAGTCAGATCGACACAAACACCTCTATAGTCGCTTCGACTACAACATGTCTCTTTGACTACAAATCTATGTCCGCCAAATCATTGCTCACCGCCCTGCTCCCACTGGTCTCCGACCTGTCCCGCGAACTGCCCGAAGGCGAGCGCTACCGACGCCTGCTCGAAGCCATGCGCGCCCTGCTGCCGTGCGACGCTGCGGCCCTGCTGCGTCTCGACGGTGAATGGCTGGTGCCGCTGGCGGTGGACGGTTTGAGTACCGATACCCTCGGCCGCCGCTTCAAGGTCAGCGAACATCCGCGTTTTGAAGTGCTGCTGGCCGGCGAAGGGCCCACCCGCTTCGCCGCCGACAGCGATCTGCCCGATCCGTATGACGGACTGGTCGACGGCCTCGACGATCACCTCGAAGTTCACGATTGCCTCGGTTGCCCGTTGTTCGTCGATGAAAAACTCTGGGGGCTGATCACCCTCGACGCCCTCGATCCCGAACGTTTCGAACCGATCGAACTCGACGCCCTGCAAGCCTTCGCCAGCCTCGCCTCGGCCACGGTCAATGCCGCCGAACGCATTGAGCGCCTGGCGATTCGTGCCGAGGACGAACACCAGCGCGCCGAGGTCTATCGCCAGGCCAGCGGCCAGCAGAACCGCGAAATGATTGGCCAGAGCAAGGCGCATAAACGGCTGGTGGAAGAAATCAATCTGGTCGGTGGCAGCGACCTGACCGTGCTGATCACCGGCGAAACCGGGGTCGGCAAAGAGCTGGTGGCCCAGGCGATCCACGCCGCTTCCAAGCGCGCCGACAAACCGATCATCAGCCTCAATTGCGCGGCCCTGCCGGACACGCTGGTGGAAAGCGAACTGTTCGGCCACGTGCGCGGCGCCTTTACCGGCGCCACCAGCGACCGACGCGGCAAGTTCGAACTGGCCAACGGCGGCACGCTGTTTCTGGATGAAGTCGGCGAGTTGTCGCTGACCGTCCAGGCCAAGCTGTTGCGGGTGTTGCAGAGCGGCCAGTTGCAACGTCTGGGTTCGGACAAGGAGCATCAGGTCGATGTGCGCCTGATCGCCGCGACCAACCGCGACCTGGCCGAAGAAGTGCGCAGCGGCCGCTACCGCGCCGACTTCTACCATCGCCTCAGCGTCTACCCGTTGCGGGTGCCGGCACTGCGTGACCGGGGGCGCGACGTGTTGCTGCTCAGCGGCTATTTCCTGGAGCAGAACCGCTCGCGCATGGGCCTTAACAGCCTGCGCCTGAACAGCGACGCCCAGGAAGCGCTGCTGGCCTACACCTGGCCGGGCAATGTGCGGGAACTGGAGCATTTGATCGGACGCAGCGCACTGAAGGCGCTGGGTAACTGCAAGGTGCGGCCGAAGATCCTCAGCTTGAGCGCGATGGATCTCGATCTGCCGCGCGAGATTGTGGATAACTCGCCGGCGCCGTCCGAAGCGACTGCCACTGCGCCATTGATCAGCGGTGACCTGCGTGCAGCCACCGAGCAGTATCAGCGGCAGTTGATCAGTGCAGCGCTTGAGCGCAATCAAGATAACTGGGCCAGCGCCGCCCGCGAACTGGGGCTGGACCGGGCGAACCTGGGGCGGCTGGCCAAGCGGTTGGGGATGAAATAAAAGTCCCGCCGTCGGATTGGCGCCAGAGTCCCTAAAGCCTGCCGGTTACAAGTCGATAACCCGGCATCGATACCTGCTGGCGATCCGTGCGATCGCCGCTCACCTTTTCCACAGAAGGTTTTTATGTCTTCCAACAAAGCCCGCGCAGATTCACTTTCGCTTCTGCTGTTTACCTTGCGCAGCGGCAAGCTGATGGCGATCAACCTGCTGAAGGTCAGTGAAATCATCCCCTGCCCGCCGCTGACCAAGCTGCCGGAGTCGCACCCGCACGTCAAAGGCATCGCCACCCTGCGCGGTGCTTCGCTGTCGGTGATCGACCTGAGCCGCGCCATCGGCGAGCGGCCGCTGGAAGACCCGAACGGCGGCTGCCTGATCGTCACCGACGTCAGCCGTTCGAAACAGGGTCTGCACGTACAGGCGGTGAGCAAGATCGTGCATTGCCTGACCACCGACATCAAACCGCCGCCGTTCGGCTCCGGCGGTTCGCGCGCCTACATCACCGGCGTGACCTCGGTGGACGGCACGCTGGTACAGGTGCTGGACATCGAAAAAGTGATCCACGGCATCGCCCCGGCGCAGATCGAAATGGCCCCGACCGAGCTGAGCATGGAAGACGCCGAAGTGCTGGGCAACGCGCGAATCCTGGTGGTCGACGACAGTCAGGTGGCGCTGCAGCAATCGGTGCACACCCTGCGCAACCTCGGCCTGCAATGCCATACCGCGCGCAGCGCCAAGGAAGCCATCGACTGCCTGCTGGACCTGCAAGGCACGGCGCAGCAGATCAACCTGATTGTCTCGGACATCGAAATGTCCGAGATGGACGGTTACGCCTTCACCCGCACCCTTCGCGAAACCCCGGACTTCGCCCACCTCTATGTGCTGCTGCACACCTCGCTGGACAGCGCGATGAACAGCGAAAAGGCCCGCCTCGCCGGGGCCAACGGCGTGCTGACCAAGTTCTCCTCGCCCGAGCTGACTCACTGTCTGATCGAAGCGGCCAAGCATGTCGCCGCTCACGGCCACTGAGCCTTGAGCGAGACATTCTGTTTTCTGATGCGGCGCGACCTGAACCTGGACGTGCCGGCCATCGAATGGCCGAACGGTACCAAACTCACCCCCTACAGCGCCGAACGCGCAGCCGCCGTGCATGAACTGATGCTGATCGGCTACCGCGAAGGCGGTGGTCGGGTGCCGGCGCTGGACGTCTGGCAACAGCAGTTCGAAAGCGATCCGGAATACGATCCGGCACTGTGTTTCATTGCAAGCGATGCCGCTGGCGTCATTGGCGTGGCGCAATGCTGGACCAGTTCCTACATCAAGAATCTGGTGGTGCATCCTCGCGCCCAGGGCCATGGACTGGGTCGGGCGTTGCTGCTGCATGCGTTCAAGGTATTTCAGGATCGGCGTGAAGGGTTTGTCGACCTGAAGGTGCTGGAAGACAACCATCGGGCGCTGAGCTTGTACGAAAGGTCTGGAATGTATGTGGTCCGCCGGGAACTGGTGCCGGACTGACAGACGGCCATCGCTGGCAAGCCAGCTCCCACAGGTTTCCGGGTGCTTGCAAAATCTGAATACGTCATCAATCCCCTGTGGGAGCGGGCTTGCCCGCGATGACGGCCGCAAGACAACTTTCCTCGCTCAGGCATACTCCAATCCTGGACTGAACCCAAGGATGCCCGAACCATGAAATGCCTCGCCCTCTCCATACTTTGCCTCATCGCCCCGTTGGCCCACGCCTCCAGCCCCGACGCCTGGGCGGCCTACGACAAAACCGTGCTCGCCAGTTGCACCAAGGCCAGCGGCCTGAAAAACGCCAAACCAGTCGGTAACGCCGCGCAATTCGATGACCGCGTCGGCTACACCGCGCTGTTGCTGCAAGGCCAATACCCGCAAAAACACATGAAGGGCCAGCAAGGCACCGAGCTGTGCCTGTACAACAAGAAGTCGAAAACCGCGTTCGTCACCGAATGGGACTCGATCCGCCCGACCGCCAAACCCTGAGCGAATGGCGCACAACTTGCTTCACTCCGGGCCTGTACGGCGGCTTTATGTCGCCGATTCACACCCTGATTGAAGATTGCCCGCTCAATGAATACGACCTTTTCCTGCGTAGGCTGCGGCAAATGCTGCACCGATCACCATGTGCCCCTGACCCTGGCCGAAGCCCGTATGTGGGCGGCCGACGGCGGTCAGGTGATCGTGCTGGTGGAGGCGTTTCTCGCCAACGGCCTGGGCCTCCCGGAACAGCAGCGCGAACATGCGCAACGTCGTTCGGCGGTGGTGCGCAGCGGAATGTCCGACGCCCATGTGGCAATCACTTTTGCCGCCTACAACGTCGGCCCCTGCCGGAATCTTGACGAAGACAAACTGTGCCGCATCTACGAGCGCCGGCCGTTGGTGTGTCGCATCTATCCCGCCGAAATCAATCCGCACATTGCGCTGAACCCTGCCGCCAAGGACTGCCCGCCGGAGTCGTGGGAGCAAGGGCCGGACCTGATCGTCGGTGGTGAACTGGTGGATCAGGAACTGCTGACACTGATCCAGCGCTCCCGTCAGGCAGATCGCGACGACATCCGGATCAAGGATGCGATCTGCGGTTTGCTCGGCATCCGCACCACCGCGCTCAAGGGCGACGGGTTCACCGCATACCTGCCGGACATGGGCGCGTTTGCCTCGGTGATCGATCAGGTCACGGCGCAGCCACTGACTGCCGGCCACAGCGAATGGCTGTTCCATGTCTCCGGCGACGACATCGCCGGGCAAGTGCGCGCGGCCGGAGCACAAGTGGTGTCCGAGCCGCCGCAGACTTACGCGTTCATTTCGTTGCGGGCGGCCTAAACGCCCTGCCGCCGCCCCCAGAACTCCCGCGCCAGCGAACGCAAATCCCCCGCCAGCCCCGCCACATCCTGTGAGTTGAGCTGGCTCTGGCGCCCTTCATCCACAGTCAGCTCGCAAGCCGTGCGAATGCTGACGATGTTGCGGTTGATGTCCTCGCTCACCGCGCTCTGTTCTTCGACCGCTGCGGCAATCTGCAGACTCATCTCGGTAATCTGCTCGACCCGCCCGCTGATCCCGTCCAGCGCCCGCGCCGCACGTTGCGCCTGTTCGACGCTGTTATCCACATGCTCGCTGCTCTGCTGCATCACCAGCACCGCATCCCGCGCACCGTTCTGCAGGGTGCTGATCATCCGTTGAATCTCGTTGGTCGACTGCTGGGTGCGCTGGGCCAGCCCCCTCACCTCGTCGGCCACCACCGCGAACCCACGCCCGGCATCCCCGGCCCGGGCCGCTTCGATCGCCGCGTTGAGCGCCAGCAGATTGGTCTGCTCGGCGATGCTGCGAATCACCTCCAGCACCCCGGAAATCTCGCTGCTGTGGCCTTCGAGCTGATGAATCACCTCGGTGGCCCGCCCCAACGCCTCGGCCAGCCGCAACACCGCACTGCGACTCTCGCCCACTAGCAGATGCCCTTCACGGGTTTCCGTCCCGGCCATATCCGCCGCCACCGAGGCCTGCTGCGCATGGCTGGCCACCTGCGCGACACTGGCCGCCATCTGATGAATCGCCGCCGCCACCTGATCGGTTTCCGCCTGCTGCGCCAACGTGCTGGTGTGACTGCTGTGCAGATGATCCACCAATTGCGCCGCATGTCCGGCCAGCCGTTGCGACGCATCACCGATCCGCCCGACCACCGCGCCGACCTGTGCTTCAAGCATCTGCAAGGCAAACTCGATCTGCCCGAACTGATCCCGCCGCCCGGTATAAATGCCCTGGCTCAACGGGTTATCAGCAATCACCCGAGCACGCTCGGTCAGCCGCTCCAACGGCCCCAGCAACCAACCCACGCCCAGCGCACACGCGCCACTGCCAGCCACCAGCGCGACGGCTTCGATGCCCATGGATTCAGGCCGCAGCCAGGCTTCCATCCCCAGCACCACCGCCAGCACCGAACTGGTCAACGCCATGATCTTCGCCCGCAGACCCAACACCGGCAGCCGCTGCCACCGCGCCCCCCGTCCCTCGCGCAACTGCGCATACGCCCGCTCCGCCGCCGCAATCTGCCGCGCATCCGGCCGCGTGCGCACCGACTGATACTCCACCGCCGCGTCGTTCTGCGTGACCGGCGTGACATAGGCACTGACCCAGTAGTGATCACCGTTCTTGCAACGATTCTTCACCAGCCCCATCCACGACCGCCCGCGCTTGAGCGTCTGCCACATATGGGCAAACGCCTGCGCGGGCATGTCCGGATGACGCAGCAAATTGTGCGGCGCGCCCAGCAGCTCGTCGCGGCTGTAACCGCTGATCCTGATGAAATCGTCGTTGGCGTAGGTGATCGCGCTGGTCAGATCGGTGGTCGAGAGAATGTTCGCATCCGGCGCAACATCGACATTGCGCCCGGTCACCGGGAGATTGATCTTCATGGAAAGCGCGCTCGTTTTATTGGAAAGAGTCGGCAGGGCTGCTGACTCTAAGCGCACTCATCGGTTAAACGTTGATCTGGCTCAGGAACTGAGCAATTAGCCATCACTGTGACCGAGAATCACAGCGACGGCCGAGGCGGGAATGAATCAGCGCTTGCCCATCGAACGGCGCTTGCCCGACGGCGCCACACCCGGGGTCCTGGCGTGACGGTCACCGTCCTTGCCCTTGAACTGCGGCTGCCTGGCGCCTTTGGCGGCGGCCAGCTCACCTTGCTTGAACGGAAACTTGAAGGCAGGAATGGTCGGTTTGGATTCGCCGGCCTCGGCCAGTTCTGCCGGGACATCGCTCACAGCGTTGTCGATTGGGGAAGTCATGAAAGCTCCGGAAAGCAAAAAGTCCGGCCCGGTGAATGAGCCGCGAAGGCGCGCAGTATACCTGCGCGCGCAGACTTTAAAGAGCCCCCGAAAGGGCATGGCCGGTGCCTTTTCGGGACTCTTCGACTAGCGGATCACGTTGGCGGATCAACCCGATCCAGCGCCCGATTCACTGCAAGCTCAGCCAGCATGATGATCTGCTGGATCCCGAGCGCCGTACTGCGCTGCGGGCCTGTGAGTTCGTTGGCGAAATTGCTGGCGATGGTACTGGCCGAGGCCAGGGATTCGCAGGCATTGACCAACAGGCTTTCGGTATCGACGTTGGGAGTGACCATGTACATCGTGCTCGGGCGTGGTTTCGAGGGCTTCGGGCAAAGGTAATAGTCGAGGGCGCGTTTGATGGCTTCGCGGTTACGGGCGAGGTCTTCGGCGCGCATGGCTTCTTCGAGAGGGGTGGGGGATTCGTAGGGTGGATCGGGTATCAGTTTGTCCATGAAAAACTCCTACTTGGCTATGGAGCCATCCCTTGTCGTTTCCACACGACAAAAGGTGGCAGCTGTACGCAGGGTGGAAAACCGATAAGTAGGCAACCGGCCAGACCGAAGTCTGCCTGCGCACAGCCGCCGCGACGCAGTTTGCAGACGAAAGAAGACGTCGGCAACGGTTACGGGGAGAAGCTTTGCAACTACTTGAAATCAGGTTTCCACACCTGTTCGCTGAATTGGCAGCGACAGCCAAAGACTAGAGAGCGTGCTTCCGACGGACAACCTGAAAACCTTGTGGGAAGGTTCAGTGAATCCCACACATCTTTAAACATTCGAAAATGGAACGCGGAGCGTCCCGGGCTGCATTCCCACGCGGAGCGTGGGAACGATCAAAAGCACTGCAACAACAAACGGTACCCCCCCCCACATTTCCAAACATCCGAAAATGGAACGCGGAGCGTCCCGGGCTGCATTCCCACGCGGAGCGTGGGAACGATCAGAGCAAAAGCAGTCCGCTTTCTGCTTTCTGCTTTCTGCTTCTAACCACTCAACACAATGAGCGTTAGCTCGAGTACCGCTTTTGACGTGCCGGCCCCATCGGAAGGCTGAGTGGAGGGATTTATCCGGGGGTGGGAGCGCAGCGACCGTGCGGCGCAGCCGCATGCATCGAGAGGAGGTGCAGCGAAGCAAACCGTAGGCGATGCCCCCGGATGAATACCGGAACGAAGGAACGCCGAGCCACAGCGAGGCGCCGAACGCAGGGGCCAAGCCTTTTGGTTCCTTTTTGGCGTTTGAAAAAGGGACTCGCCGTAAGGGCGAAACCGCCAGCCGCAACACCCGAAGAAACGGATATACACCCAAACCCAAAACAGCATGGTCGGCCCAAAGGCCGCCAAGTCAAAAGCTGAAACTGACAGCGCCGTCAGTTAGCCGTCACCCTACTGACCCGCAAACAAGTTTATAAAGACAAAACCTGCCCAAACCCCGTCCCCCTGGCGCCCCACAAGCATGCAAATCCAGAAGAAAAAGGCCCTGCTCGCCACCCTGCTGATCGCCCTCGCAGCCGCCGGTCTGTGGTACGCATACAAACCCGCCCCGGCCAAACTCGCCGCCCCCACCGCCATCCCGGTGCGGGTCGTCGCCGTCAGCGAAAAAGACGTCCCCCGCTACACCAGCGGCATCGGCTCGGTCCTCTCGCTACACAGCGTGGTGGTGCGCCCACAGATCGACGGCATCCTCACCAAGCTGCTGGTCAAGGAAGGCCAGCTGGTAAAACAGGGCGACCTGCTCGCCACCATCGACGACCGCTCGATCCGCGCCAGCCTCGACCAGGCCCGGGCGCAACTGGGCGAAAGCCAGGCGCAACTGCAAGTCGCTCTGGTCAACCTCAAGCGCTACAAACTGCTGAGCGTCGACGACGGCGTATCGAAGCAGACCTACGACCAGCAACAGGCACTGGTCAACCAGCTCAAGGCCACCGCCCAGGGCAATCAGGCTTCGATTGACGCGGCTCAGGTACAACTTTCCTACACCCAGATTCGCTCCCCGGTCACCGGCCGCGTCGGGATTCGCACGGTCGACGAAGGCAATTTCCTGCGCATGACCGACACCCAGGGTCTGTTCACCGTGACCCAGATCGACCCGATCGCCGTCGAGTTTTCCCTGCCCCAGCAAATGCTGCCGACCCTGCAAGGCTTGATCAGCGATCCGCAGCGCGCTCAGGTCAAGGCGTACATCGGCGCCGACACCGACGGCGAAACCGGCAACCTGCTGGGCGAAGGTCACCTGACGCTGATCGACAACCAGATCAACGCCAACACCGGCACCATCCGCGCCAAGGCCGAATTCGACAACCCGGACCAGAAGCTCTGGCCCGGCCTGCTGGTGACGGTAAAGATTCAGACAGCGCTGGATAAAGATGCGCTGGTGGTCCCGCCCACCGTCGTACAACGCGGCCTCGATCAACATTTCGTGTATCGGGTCAACGGCGACAAGGTTGAAGCCGTGCAAGTGCAGATGGTCTATCAGGGCAGCGGCCAGGACATCATCAAGGGCGTGAAACCCGGCGACGTATTGGTCAGTGATGGCCAGTCGCGGCTCAAGCCCGGCTCGACCGTGCAGGTCATGAGCGAACCGCCGCAGGTGGTGCAAGCGGAGACCCAGCCATGAAGCAGCACAAAGGCTTTTCGACCTGGTGCATCGATCATCCGGTGGCGACGATTCTGCTGACCATCGCGCTGGTACTGGTCGGAGTGATTGCCTTCCCGCGCCTGCCGGTCGCCCCGTTGCCGGAAGCGGAATTTCCGACGATTCAAGTTTCCGCACAGTTGCCCGGCGCCAGTCCGGACACCATGGCCTCGTCCGTGGCCACGCCGCTGGAGGTGCAATTCAGCGCCATCCCCGGCATGACCCAGATGACCTCCAGCAGTGCGCTGGGCTCCACTCTGCTGACCCTGCAATTCACCCTCGACAAGAGCATCGACACCGCCGCCCAGGAAGTGCAGGCCGCAATCAACACCGCCGCCGGCAAACTGCCAAAAGACATGCCGACCCTGCCGACCTGGAGGAAGGTCAACCCGGCCGACAGCCCGGTGCTGATCCTCAGCGTCAGCTCCACGCAAATGCCCGGCACCGAACTCAGTGACCTGGTGGAAACCCTCCTTGCGCGTCAGATCAGTCAGGTCGACGGCGTAGGCCAAATCAACATCACCGGCCAGCAACGTCCGGCGATTCGCGTACAGGCCTCGGCGGACAAACTGGCAGCCATCGGCCTGACCCTCGCCGATATTCGCGTGGCGATCCAGCAGACCAGCCTCAACCTCGCCAAAGGTGCGCTGTACGGCGAGTCGAGCATTTCCACGCTGTCGACCAACGACCAGTTGTTCCACCCCGAGGAATACAGTCAGCTCATCGTTTCCTACAAGGACGGCGCCCCGGTTCACCTCAAGGATGTCGCCAAAGTCGTCAACGGTTCGGAAGATGCCTACGTGCAAGCGTGGGCTGGCGATCAGCCGGGCGTGAACCTGGTGATCTTCCGCCAGCCCGGCGCCAACATCGTCGAAACGGTGGACCGGATTCAGGCCGCCCTGCCCGGCCTCGAAGCCATGCTGCCAGCCTCGGTGCAGGTCAAAACCCTGATCGACCGTACCCAGACCATCCGCGCCTCGCTGCATGAGGTGGAAATCACTTTGCTGATCGCGATCCTGCTGGTGGTGGCGGTGATGGCACTGTTCCTGCGTCAGCTGTCGGCGACGATGATCGTTTCGGCGGTACTCGGCGTGTCGCTGACCGCCAGTTTCGCCCTGATGTACTTGCTCGGTTTCAGCCTGAACAACCTGACGCTGGTGGCCATCGTCGTGGCGGTAGGTTTCGTGGTCGACGATGCGATCGTGGTGGTGGAAAACATTCACCGCCACCTCGAGGCCGGCGACAGCATGCGCGACGCCGCAATCAAGGGCGCCGGCGAGATCGGTTTCACCGTGGTCTCGATCAGTTTCTCGCTGGTGGCGGCGTTCATTCCGCTGCTGTTCATGGGTGGCGTGGTCGGGCGGTTGTTCAAGGAATTTGCCCTGACGGCCACCTCGACCATCCTGATTTCCGTGGTGGTGTCGCTGACTCTGGCGCCAACCCTCGCCGCGCTGTTCATGCGCAAACCGGTGCATCACGCCCATGACAGACCGGGCTTCAGCGAACGCCTGCTCGGCTGGTACGAGAAGGGCCTGCGCCGCGCCCTCGCCCACCAGAAACTGATGATCGGCGTGTTCGGCCTTTCCGTCGCACTGGCGATTGGCGGCTACGTGTTTATCCCCAAAGGGTTCTTCCCGGTGCAGGACACCGGCTTCGTCCTCGGCACCACCGAAGCTGCAGCCGATATCTCCTACAGCGACATGGTGAAAAAACACCTGGCGATGGCCGAAATCGTCGCCGCCGATCCGGCCGTCCAGGCGTTTTCCCACTCGGTGGGCGTATCCGGCAGCAACCAGACCATCGCCAACGGGCGCTTCTGGATTGCGCTGAAAAAACGCGGCGACCGAGATGTTTCAGCCAGCCAGTTCATCGACCGCATTCGTCCGCAACTGATGAAAGTCCCCGGCATCGTGCTTTACCTGCGCGCCGGCCAGGACATCAACCTCAGCTCCGGCCCGAGCCGTGCTCAGTATCAATACGTGCTCAAGAGCAACGACGGGCCGACCCTCGCCACCTGGACCCAGAAACTCACCGAAAAGCTGCGCAGCATTCCGGCGTTCCGTGACATTTCCAACGACCTGCAACTGGGCGGCAGCATCACCCACATCAGCATCGACCGCAGCGCCGCCGCGCGTTTCGGCCTGACGGCGAGTGATGTCGACGAAGCGCTGTACGACGCCTTCGGCCAGCGGCAGATCAACGAGTTCCAGACCCAGGTCAACCAGTACAACGTGATCCTGGAGCTGGACACCAAGCAACGCGGCAAGGCCGAAAGCCTCAACTATTTCTACCTGCGCTCACCGCTGAGCGGAGAAATGGTGCCGCTGTCGGCGCTGGCCCGCTTCGACGCGCCGACCATCGGCCCGCTGTCCATCGCCCACGACGGCATGTTCCCGGCCGCCAACCTGTCGTTCAACCTGGCGCCCGGTGTGGCACTGGGCGATGCAGTGATTCTGCTCAATCAGGCCAAAGCCGAAATCGGCATGCCGACCGCAATCAGCGGCAACTTCCAGGGCGCGGCCCAAGCGTTCCAGAGTTCGCTGAAAAGTCAGCCGTGGCTGATTCTCGCGGCGCTGGTGGCGGTTTACATCATCCTGGGCGTGCTCTACGAGAGCTTCGTCCATCCGCTGACGATCATCTCGACCCTGCCGGCGGCGGGTCTGGGCGCGGTGATCATGCTGTGGATCTGCGGTCAGGACTTTTCGATCATGGCGCTGATCGGGCTGGTGCTGCTGATTGGTATCGTCAAGAAGAACGGCATCCTGATGATCGACTTCGCCCTTGAGGCGCAGCGTCATCGCGGGCTGTCGCCGCAGGATGCGATTTTCGAAGCGTGTATCACGCGGTTCCGGCCGATCATCATGACCACCCTCGCCGCGCTGCTTGGCGCGCTGCCGCTGATGCTCGGTTACGGCACCGGCGCCGAACTGCGCCAACCATTGGGGATCGCGGTCGTCGGCGGCCTGCTGGTCAGCCAGATGCTGACGCTGTTCACCACGCCGGTCATATACTTGTGGCTTGAGCGGCTGTTCCACAAGCCCAAACCTGCGCCCGTCGCGGCGCTGGCAACGACAGACTGAGGCGGGTCATGCGCGTTCTGATTATCGAAGACGAAGAGAAAACCGCGGACTACCTGCGCCGCGGCCTGACGGAACAGGGTTACACCGTGGATCTGGCCCGCGACGGCATCGAGGGCCTGCACCTGGCGCTGGAAAGCGACTATGCGGTGATCGTCCTCGACGTGATGCTGCCGGGCCTCGACGGTTTCGGTGTGTTGCGCGCATTGCGTGCGCGCAAGCAGACGCCGGTGATCATGCTGACCGCCCGCGAGCGGGTCGAGGACCGGATCAGGGGGCTGCGCGACGGCGCCGACGATTACCTCGGCAAACCGTTTTCCTTCCTCGAACTGGTGGCGCGCCTGCAAGCGCTGACCCGCCGCAGCGGTGGCCATGAACCGGTGCAAGTGAGCATCGCCGACCTGTGGATCGACCTGATCAGCCGCAAGGCCACCCGCGCCGGTACCCGGCTGGATCTGACGGCGAAAGAGTTTTCGCTGCTCAGTGTGCTGGCCCGGCGTCAGGGTGAAATCCTGTCGAAAACCGCGATTGCGGAAATGGTCTGGGACATCAATTTCGACAGCGACGCCAACGTCGTCGAAGTCGCGATCAAGCGCCTGCGGGCCAAGCTCGACGGGCCGTTCGAGGAGAAATTGCTGCACACGATCCGCGGCATGGGTTATGTGCTGGAGAGCCGCGGTGTCCAGTAACTCAATAGCGCTGCGCCTGAGCGGGATGTTCACGCTGGTGGCGCTGCTGGTCTTCCTGTTGATCGGCGGCGCGCTGTATCAACAAGTGGACAAGGGCCTCGGCCTGCTGCCGGAAGCGGAACTGGATGCGCGTTACAGCGTGCTCGAATCCGCGCTCAACCGCTATGGCACTCCCGAGCATTGGGTAAAGATCAATGCCAAGCTCAAGCTGCTCGGCGAAGAAGACAAGCGCATCCATTTCTGGGTGGTCAGCGGCAATCCGGGGTACGAATTCGGCGAGCCGGATGCCTTGATCCGTGCGTTCGCCCAAGGTGCGCCGGGCATGCGCGACCTGCAACTGCCCAACCATCCTTACCCGCTGAAAGTGCTGCTGACCGAACTGCCGGCCAAGGATCAGCGCCCGCCGCTGCGCTTCATGATCGGCATCGACACCGAGACCCTTCACCAGACCCAGCATCAGTTGCTGATCGCGCTGATCAGTCTGGCGGTGATCGGCGTGCTGCTGGCCTCGGCATTGGGTTACTGGGTGGCGCGAATCGGCCTCAAACCGCTGATCAAACTGTCCCATGAAGCCCAACGTCTGGCGCCGCCGTTGCGGGCCGGGCGCCTGCGCATGTCGCCATTGCCGCCGGAACTGGAGCAGTTCGTCGACTCGTTCAACTCGACGCTGGAGCGGGTTGAACAAGCCTATTCGCGGCTTGAATCCTTCAACGCCGACGTCGCCCATGAACTGCGCTCGCCGTTGACCAACCTGATCGGCCAGACCCAGGTCGCGCTGACTCGCGGGCGCTCTGCCGAGCATTATTTCGAAGTGCTGCAATCCAACCTCGAAGAGCTGGAACGCCTGCGCTCGATCATCAACGACATGCTGTTTCTGGCCAGCGCCGATCAGGGCAGCAAGGCCACCAAACTGACCTCGACTTCACTGGCCGATGAAGTGGCGACCACCCTCGAATACCTCGACTTCATCCTCGAAGATGCGCAGGTTCAGGTTCGGGTGAGCGGCGATGCGCAGGTGCAGATCGAGATCGCTCATCTGCGCCGGGCGTTGATCAATCTGCTGAGCAACGCGGTGCAACACACCGCGCCCGGACAGGTGATCGAAGTGCAGATCGCGGTCGAGGAACATCAGGTCAGCATCGGCGTGGCCAACCCCGGCTCGCCGATTGCCAGCGAGCATTTACCGCGCTTGTTCGAGCGTTTCTACCGGGTCGATGCATCGCGCACCAACAGCGGCAACAATCACGGGTTGGGGCTGGCGATCGTCAAGGCGATTGCGTTGATGCATGGCGGCGACGTGTTTGTGCGCAGTGATCGCGGGATCAATACCTTCGGGATTCACTTACCGGTCTGACCCCACCCCTCATCGTTCCCACGCTCTGCGTGGGAATGCCGCCCGGGACGCTCCGCGTTCCATTCCAAAGTCGAACACAGAGCTTCCATCAAGGTGTTCCCACGCCGAGCCCAGTAATGTTCACCTGTTGATCTTTGCTTGTGCTGTAACAGTCATTTATGAAAATCACGCTGTTTCCCAACGCCCGGCAACCTTATCTTTGCCCGCACCAAACAGCACTTGCCAAGCAAGAAGGTTTTCAAGATGTCCAACAGTATGGGTATTGCCAGCGCTTTCGTTTTGTCCTCATTGATCCTGTCGCCGATGGCGATGGCTGAAGAATCGCAGTCGTTCGCAGCGCACAATGCAGCTCGCGCTCAAGCGTATGAACAGCATCAGGCAGAAATGATGGCCAAGGCCAAAGACGCCACGCAAGCCCCGCAGGCCGGCCTTTCCCAAGCGCAGTCCGACTCCGGATCCGACAGCTGAGGCGCGCACCGCTCCGTTTCCCTCGACGCGGTTGTTTGGCTCTTCCCGTTCAACCGTCGTCCTTCCAGGCCGCTGATTTTCAGCGGCCTTTTTTCGTTGTGGTGTGAAAGCTGTCTGGTGCGTCTTTAACAACTGAAACATCCCGCACCTCAAGACATTGAAGTGTCAGTTGACCCAAGGAGCTTTACCGCACGTGCGTTACCCAGTTCGCTTTACCCCGCTGTTCATTGCAATTGCCGCAACGATTGCCCCCGCCGCCCATGCTGCCGAAGCCGAGAAACAAGGTTTCATCGAAGGCGCGAGTCTCAACCTCAACGCGCGCAACTACTACATGAATCGCAACCGTCTGCAGCAGACGGATGACAACATCGAGTGGGGCCAGGGTTTGCTCGGCAAATTCGAGTCGGGTTACACCGAGGGCACGGTCGGCTTCGGCATCGATGCCCACGCCATGCTCGGTCTGAAACTCGACGGCGGTGGTGGCACCGATAACTCCAGCATCCTGCCCGTCAGCGACGGCAACGGCAAAGCGCCGGGCTCGTTCTCCACGGCGGGCGGTACGCTGAAAATGCGTGCGTTCGATACCGAACTGAAGGCCGGTGACCTGTTCCTCGCCAATCCGGTGATCGCCGGTGGCGAGACGCGCATGCTGCCGCAGACCTTTCGTGGTCTCAGCCTGACCAACCACAGCTTCGACGGCTGGATGATCGAAGGCGGCCAGGCCAGTTTCACCAAACCCTACAACCAGAGTGGCCACAAACGCATCGGCACTTCTTACGGCACACTCGCCGACGGCGACAAGAGCCAGCATCTGAACTGGGGCGGCGTGGCCTGGAGCGGTGTCGAAGGCCTGACCAGCAGTCTGTACGCCTCCGAGTTGAAGGACATCTGGAACCAGTACTACTACGACCTCGACTACACCTGGGCGCTGAACGATCGGGTGACCCTCAACCCGGGCCTGCACTTCTATCACACGCAGGACACCGGCGACGCGCTGCTGGGCAACATCGACAACAACACCTACAGCCTGCATTTCACCGTGGGTATCGGCAATCACAGCGTCACCGCCGCGTACCAGCGGGTCAACGGCAACACGCCGTTCGATTACATCAGCCAGGGCGACAGCGTTTACCTCGACAACTCGCAGCAGTACTCGGACTTCAACGGCCCGAACGAGCGCTCGTGGAAACTCAAGTACGCCTACGATTTCGCAGGACTCGGCTTGCCAGGCCTGACCTCTTCGTTGTCCTACTCGCGCGGCACGCTGGACCTGACCAAGGTCGATCCGCAGAGCAAGGGTTACGCCTCGTGGTACAGCGCCGATGGCGGCAACGCCAAACACTGGGAGCGCGATATCGACCTCAAGTACGTGGTGCAGAGCGGTCAGGCCAAAGACCTCGCAGTGCGCCTGCAATGGGCGACCAACCGTGGCGGCAACGGTTACGGTGCGCTGGATACGGACACGGATGAATACCGTGTGATCATCGACTACCCGATCAACGTCTTCTAAGATCGGCGCTACAGTTGAGAGGCCGGCCTTATGCGCTGGCCTTTTTCTTGCGTGTGCGGCAGCGACGTTTGTACAACTACGCTTATAAGACTCCTCAACCGACAACCCAACCATGATCGCGAGCCGTACCCCACCTGCTGCGGGCAAGACCGGACGTCCCGAGCTGCTGCTGATCCTCGGCAGCCTGCTGAGCGTGATCGCGATTGTGTGTATCGTCACGTTCCTGCTGATCCGCGAACACGCCAACGCTCAGGAATCGGCCACCCGCAGCGCCACTACCATTGCCCAGTTGATCGACGCCGATGTGCTGCGTACCGTCGAACTGTACGACCTGACTCTGCAAGGTCTGATTGCCGCCGCCCAGCGCGACGACCTGAAAAACGTGTCGCCGCAGATCCGTCACCTGGCGCTGTTCGACCGCTCCACCACAGCGCGTTTCAAGGGCGACATTCTGCTGCTCGACAAGCATGGCGAGGTCATCGCCGACTCCTCGCGGGTCGAACCGCTACCGGGCAATTTCGCCGACCGCGATTACTTCCTGGCCCACGCCTTCAACCGCGACGCCGGCATGTTCATCAGCCGCCCGTTCAAGCCCCGTTGCGATTGCGACGACGCCAACCAGTGGCGGATCAGTTTCAGCCGGCGGATTTCCTCGGACACCGGCGATTTCCTGGGCGTGGCCGTGGCGTCGATGAAACTCGACTACTTCGATCAGCTGTTCAACAGCCTCGATATCGGCATCGACAGCACCCTGAACATCATCAACAACGACGGCATCCTGCTGGCGCAAAAGCCTTACCTGCAAAGTGATTCGATCGGCAAGAGCTTCGCCACCCGGCCCAATGTGGTGCGGATCCTGCGCGACAGCAACGGCAGCGGCAGTTTCAACAGCATTTCGAGCATGGATTATCAGCAACGGCTGTACACCTATTCGCGGGTCGGCAATCTGCCGCTGACGGTGATCGTTGCCCTGTCCAGCGAAGAAGTATTCGGCGCGTGGCGACGCACGGCGATCCTGATCAGCGGCGCCACCGGCGTGCTGTGTGCCGGCCTGCTGTGGCTGACCTGGCTGCTGGCCCGGGAGCTGCGCCTGCGCCAGCGGGCCGAACGGGAACTGGCGCAATTGGCGGCGACCGATGCCCTGACGGGGGTCGCCAACCGGCGAATGCTCGATCAGTCGCTGCGCCACGAATGGTTCCGCGCCCAGCGCTCGGGCAAGCCGCTGTCATTGCTGATGATCGACGCGGACCACTTCAAGGCCTTCAACGACCAACACGGGCACCAGGCCGGGGATCAGGCGTTGCGTGAACTGGCCAGGGTAATCACCTCCAATGTGCGGCGTCCGGCGGATCTGGTGGCGCGGTATGGCGGTGAGGAGTTTTCGGTGATTCTCGCAGAGACCGACAGCCTGGGAGCACAACAGATCGCCGAGCACATTCGCGCGGCGGTGGAACAACTGCCGGGCGTGAATCAAGACCAGTCACCGATGACCGTGAGCATCGGCATCAGCACCTGGACAGCCACCAGCGAGATCAGCCTGGAGCAGCTGTTGTTCGCAGCGGACAAGGCGCTGTATCAAGCCAAGGAAGGTGGGCGAAACCGGGTAGTCATGGCCTGAGAGCAGGCATAAAAAAAGGCCACCCAAAGGTGGCCTTCAAAAAACTAGAGAGGTTTTTTACTTACACCGCCGCAACCGGGCGCATGTAAGAGATTGGTGCAGTGCTGGCGTCTTCGAACGTCACGACTTCCCAGGCATCTTTCTGCTCAATCAACTTGCGCAGTAGCTGGTTGTTCAGTGCGTGGCCGGACTTGAAGCCCTTGAACTCACCAATCAGGCTGTTGCCCAGCAGGTACAGGTCGCCAATCGCATCGAGGATCTTGTGCTTCACGAATTCGTCTTCATAGCGAAGGCCGTCTTCGTTCAGTACGCCATCGGCATCGACCACGATCGCGTTTTCCACGCTGCCGCCGAGTGCGAGGTTGTGCTTGCGCAGGTACTCGATGTCACTCATGAAACCGAAAGTACGGGCGCGGCTGACTTCTTTTACGAACGAAGTGCTGGAAAAGTCCACGCTTGCACTTTGGGTGCGGTCCCGGAAAACCGGGTGATCGAAATCGATCTCGAAGCTCACCTTGAACCCTTCGAAAGGGACGAAAGTGGCGCGCTTGTCGCCGTCTTCCACTGTCACTTCACGCAGGATGCGGATGAATTTCTTGGCGGCGTCCTGTTCTTCCAGGCCAGCCGATTGAATCAGGAATACGAAAGGTCCTGCGCTGCCATCCATGATCGGGACTTCAGACGCGGAGAGCTCGACGTAGGCGTTATCGATGCCCAGGCCAGCCATGGCCGAGAGCAGGTGCTCCACCGTGTCTACCTTCACGTCACCGTTGACCAGCGTCGTCGACATGGTTGTCTCGCCGACGTTGGCCGCGCGAGCCGGTATCTCGACAACCGGATCGAGATCGGCACGACGAAAGACGATCCCGGTGTCGACAGGTGCAGGCTTGAGGGTCAGGTAAACCTTCTCCCCGGAGTGCAGACCTACACCGGTGGCACGGATAATATTTTTCAGTGTGCGTTGTTTAATCATGGCATGGGCCGCTTCAGCGCAAATTGCGAACTGGTATCAACAAAGGCTGGCGATGATAGCAGACCGAGCCTTTGCTGAACACCAATCACCTGAATACCCCTGATACATTTCATCAATCGGCCTGACGACGCAGGAAAGCCGGGATGTCCAGGTAGTCCAGGTCATCTTGCGGATTCATCTTCGCGGCAGTCGCAGCACCGGCCTGAGCCTGGTTGCGCATGACGGTCGGACGGTCCAGGTCACGGTAGTTCACCGCTGGCTGTTCCTGACGAGCGGGTGCCGGTTGTTGCACTGGCGCAGCCGCCATCGAGGTGTGAACGGTGTTGTCGATGACCTTCACAGGCTTCTCGATTTTCGCGCCCAGACCCGTGGCAACCACGGTCACGTGCAGTTCATCGCGCATGTCCGGATCGATCACGGTACCGACCTTGACCATGGCGTGCTCGGAAGCGAAGGCTTCGATGATCGAACCCACGTCGGAGTACTCACCCAGAGACAGGTCAGGACCGGCAGTGATGTTCACCAGGATGCCGCGTGCGCCTTGCAGGTTCACGTCTTCCAGCAGCGGGTTGCGGATGGCCGCTTCGGTCGCTTCACGTGCACGGTTCGGACCGCTGGCGCAGCCAGTGCCCATCATCGCCATGCCCATTTCGCTCATCACGGTGCGCACGTCGGCGAAGTCGACGTTGATCATGCCCGGACGCTTGATGATGTCGGAGATACCGCGAACGGCGCCGGCCAGTACATCGTCAGCCTTGGCGAAAGCCGACAGCAGGCTTGCGTCTTTACCGAGAATGGTCAGCAGTTTTTCGTTCGGAATGGTGATCAGCGAGTCGACGCTTTCCGAGAGCATGCGGATGCCTTCGTCGGCGATCTGCATACGCTTGCGACCTTCGAACGGGAACGGACGGGTCACGACCGCAACGGTCAGGATGCCCATTTCCTTGGCCACTTCGGCGATGATCGGCGCAGCACCGGTACCGGTACCGCCGCCCATGCCGGTGGTGATGAACACCATGTTGGTGCCGGCCAGCACTTCAGCAATGCGCTCGCGATCTTCCAGCGCAGCCTGACGGCCGACTTCCGGGTTGGCGCCGGCGCCCAGGCCTTTGGTCACGCCGGTGCCCAGTTGCAGAATGGTGCGCGCGCCGATGTTTTTCAGCGCTTGAGCATCGGTGTTGGCGCAGATGAATTCCACGCCTTCGATGTTGCTCTTGACCATGTGGTTGACAGCGTTGCCGCCGCCACCGCCAACACCGATAACTTTGATTACCGGGCTTGCGGGGATGTTGTCTACGAGTTCGAACATTTTCCCTCTCCTTACATTCTCTAGTTTTTTCGCCTACTGCTGATTTGTTGCGGTGCTGCGGTAAAGCGTTAGAAGTTGCCTTGAACCCACTTCTTCAAACGGTCCAGCAACGGCGCCTGCGGCTCATCGCTGCTGTAGCTGTCGCGGTTGCCGATGCCCGAGAACGAGATCCCGTCGGACTGCTTCTGCAGGCCGTACATCAACAAGCCAACGCCAGTGGAATAAATCGGGTTGCGTACCACGTCATCCAGCCCCTTCACGCCGTGCGGCACGCCCAGGCGGACCGGCATGTGGAAGATTTCTTCGGCCAGTTCGGTAGCGCCTTCCATCTTCGAGGTACCACCGGTCAGCACGATGCCGGCCGGGATCAGGTCTTCGTAGCCGCTGCGGCGCAGCTCGGCCTGGATCAGGGTGAACAGCTCGTCGTAACGCGGCTCGACCACTTCGGCCAGGGCCTGACGCGACAGTTCGCGCGGCGGACGGTCGCCGACGCTCGGCACCTTGATGGTCTCGCCGGCACCGGCCAGTTTGGCCAGGGCGCAGGCGTAACGGATCTTGATTTCTTCGGCGTACTGGGTCGGAGTGCGCAACGCCATGGCGATGTCGTTGGTCACCTGGTCGCCCGCGATCGGGATCACCGCCGTGTGGCGGATGGCACCTTCGGTGAAGATCGCGATGTCGGTGGTGCCGCCGCCGATGTCGACCAGGCAAACGCCCAGCTCTTTTTCGTCGTCGGTCAGGACCGAGTAGGCCGAGGCCAGTTGCTCAAGAATGATGTCGTCGATTTCCAGACCGCAGCGACGCACGCATTTTTCAATGTTCTGTGCAGCGTTGACGGCGCAGGTGACCACGTGAACCTTGGCTTCCAGACGCACGCCGGACATGCCCAGCGGCTCGCGCACGCCTTCCTGGTTATCGATCACGTAATCCTGCGGCAGGGTGTGCAACACACGCTGGTCGGCCGGGATCGCCACGGCCTGGGCGGCGTCGAGTACGCGCTCCAGGTCAGCGGAGCTGACTTCGCGGTCGCGGATCGCGACGATGCCGTGGGAGTTCAGGCTGCGGATGTGATTGCCCGCCACGCCGACGAACGCCGAGTGAATGCGGCAGCCCGCCATCAACTGGGCTTCCTCGATCGCGCGCTGGATCGACTGCACGGTGGACTCGATGTTGACCACCACGCCTTTTTTCAGGCCGCGGGACGGATGGGTGCCGATCCCGACGATATCGAGCGTGCCGTCGTCCGCAACCTCGCCGACAAGCGCCACCACCTTGGAGGTGCCGATATCGAGACCGACGATCATTTTGCCGCTTTGCACGTTTGCCATGGGTCCTGCCTCTTCTTAATTCTTTGCGACAGCGGGTTGGGCTGTCGTCGGCGCTACTGGTTCCCGCCAGCCAACAGCGAGGCCGTTGGCGTAGCGCAGATCGATGCGCGCAATGTTCGTAATCTGGTCTTTAAGCGTCTTGTCGTAGATGGCAATGAAGCGGCGCATCCTTTCCACCAGGTTGCCGCGTCCCAGCAGCAGTTCGATCCCGGGACCGGAACTGCCGGCACCGGTGGTCAGGAACCAGCTGCCACGTTCACGCAGCTCGAGCCGCGCAATCGAGAAGCCCAATGGCCGGAGCATCTGGCTCAGTACCTGGTATTGCTGCATCACTTGCTGCTGGGCCCGCTGCGGGCCGAACAGCTGCGGCAGGTGTTCGTAGTTCGCCAGTTCCTTGGGCGTGAACGCCTGGCCCTGGTTGTTGAGCAACGACTCGTCGCCCCAGCGGGCCACCGGCAGTTGCTCTTCGAGGCGGATCACCACCTGATCCGGCCACACCCGACGTACTTCGGCGTGGGCGATCCACGGCATCTGCTCAAGCTCGGTGCGCATGCTCGCCAGGTCGATGGTGAAGAAGCTCGACGCCACGTACGGGGCGATCCGCTGCTGCACCGCTTGCTGGCTGATGTAACTCAGGTCGCCCTGCACGGCGATCTTGGTGATCGGCCGGTCGGCGTACGGCAACAAACGCTGCGCGCCTTCGTAAGTACCGAACCCCAGGGCCACCAGCAGCACCGGCCAGAACAGACTTTTCAAGAAGCCGAAGTTGGCTTTCGGCAGGCGCGCGGACATCGGCTCTTTGGCCACCATTCGGCTGGCACCCCGCGGCACCGGCTTGCGGCCGGGTGCGGGTGGCTGATGTCTGAGATGTGCGCCTTGCATGGTCTTAACCTCGCGCCTCTTTCTTGCCATCGGCATCGACACTGGCGGCCAGAATGGCCAGGACCAGTTGCTGGAAATCCAGACCGGCCGCTTTCGCCGCCATCGGTACCAGGCTGTGATCGGTCATGCCGGGAGCGGTGTTGACTTCCAGAAACCAGAATTTGCCGTCGGCGTCCTGCATCACGTCCGCCCGGCCCCAGCCGGCGATGCCCAGCGCCTCGCAGGCTTGCGCCGTGAGGTCCATGAGTTCCTTTTCCTTGGCGGCATCGAGCCCGCACGGAATCCGATACTGGGTATCGTTGGCGATGTACTTGGCGTCGTAGTCGTAGAACGTGTGTGGCGTGCCCAGCGCGATAGGCGGCAACACCTGGTCACGCAGGGTGGCGATGGTGAACTCGGGACCGTGGATCCATTGCTCGACCAACACTTGCGAATCGTAGGTACTGGCCGCTTTCCATGCGTCGATCAACTCGGACGCAGAACTCACTTTGGCCATCCCGATACTTGAACCTTCATGCGCCGGTTTGACGATCAAAGGGAAGCCCAGTTCCGTCGCTGCCGAAATACAATCGGCCTCGCTGCGCAGCACGGCGTGACGCGGCGTCGGAATCCCGAGCGTGTGCCAGACCTGCTTGGTGCGCAATTTGTCCATCGCCAGCGCCGAAGCCAGGATGCCGCTGCCGGTGTACGGAATGCCGGCCACTTCGAGCAGACCCTGCATGCTGCCGTCTTCACCGCCGCGACCGTGGAGGATGATGAACGCGCGGTCGATCTTCTCGCTCAGCAGGCGCTGCAGAATGTCGGCACCGACGTCGATGCCGAACGCGTCCACACCGGCGCTTTGCAACGCAGAGAGCACCGCGTTGCCGGACTTCAGCGAGACCTCACGCTCGGCGCTCAGGCCACCGTACAGCACAGCCACCCGGCCGAAATCCTTCGGGGCGATGGTGGAAAACAGATTGGCGTAGGCAGCAGTCATTTCAACTTCCCCTCGACCGGTGCCGCCACGGCACCGGCGAACAACTCGCTTTTCAACAGTTTTGGTGCAAGGCCACCGATATCACCGGCGCCCTGGCACAGCAGAATGTCGCCGGCACGCAGTAGCGGCTTGACCAGCGGTGCCAGGTCGACGCCGCGCTCGATGTAGATCGGGTCAAGCTGGCCGCGCTGACGGATGCTGTTGCACAGCTTGCGGCTGTCGGCACCCGGGATCGGCTCTTCGCCGGCCGGATAGACTTCCATCAGCAACAGCACGTTGGCATCGGCCAGCACATTCACGAAGTCGTCGTACAGATCGCGGGTGCGGCTGTAGCGGTGCGGCTGGTAAACCATCACCAGCCGGCGCTCAGGCCAGCCACCGCGCACGGCTTTGATGACTGCCGCGACTTCGGTCGGGTGGTGACCGTAGTCGTCGACCAACATCACCTTGCCGCCGTCCACCGGCAGTTCGCCGTAGACCTGGAAACGCCGGCCAACACCCTGAAACCCGGAGAGGCCCTGGACGATGGCTTCATCGCTGACGCCTTCGTCGGTGGCGATGCAGATGGTTGCCAGTGCGTTGAGTACGTTGTGGTTGCCCGGCATGTTCACGGACACATCCAGCGGCTCACGCTCGGGGCGCAGTACGGTGAAGAAGGTCTGCATGCCCTGCTGGCGAACATTGATCGCGCGCACGTCGGCTTCTTCGCTGAAGCCGTAGGTGACGACCGGACGTTTGACCTGCGGCAGGATTTCACGCACCACCGGATCGTCCAGGCACACCACTGCAAGACCGTAGAACGGCAGGTTGTGCAAAAACTCGACGAAGGTTTTCTTCAGCTTGTTGAAGTCACCGTCGTAGGTCGCCATGTGGTCGGCGTCGATGTTGGTGACCACGGCCACCAGCGGTTGCAGGTGCAGGAAGCTTGCGTCGCTCTCATCGGCTTCGGCGATCAGGTAACGGCTGGTGCCGAGCTGGGCATTGGTGCCCGCGGCGTTCAGACGGCCACCGATGACGAAGGTCGGATCCAGGCCACCGGCCGCGAACACCGAAGCGATCAGGCTGGTGGTGGTGGTCTTGCCGTGAGTACCGGCGACGGCGATGCCGTGGCGGTAGCGCATCAGTTCGGCGAGCATTTCGGCACGCGGAACCACCGGGATGCGGCGTTCCAGAGCGGTCGCCACTTCCGGGTTGGACGTGTTGACGGCGCTCGACACCACCAGCACATCGGCGGCAGCGGCGTTCTCGGCACGGTGGCCGATAAAGATCTGCGCACCGAAGGATTCCAGGCGCTCGGTCACCGGCGAAGCTTTAAGGTCCGAACCGGACACTTCATAGCCCAGGTTCAGCAGCACTTCGGCGATGCCGCACATGCCCACGCCGCCGATCCCGACGAAGTGGATGCGACGGATGCGGCGCATTTCCGGTTGTGGCATGGCTTTCTGATTCTCAACCATGGGCCACCTCCAGACAGGTATCCACCACGCTGCGGGTGGCTTCGGGTTTTGCCAGACGGCGGGCCGCTTGGGCCATTTGTTCGAGTCGTTGCGGTTGCATCAAGACCTCTGTCAGGCGCGCGGCAAGCTCCGCGGCGCCAGTCGTTCTTTGCGGCATCAGGAAGGCAGCGCCTTCGCGGGCCAAATAATCGGCGTTGCGGGTCTGGTGATCGTCGATCGCGTGGGGCAAAGGCACCAGCATCGAGGGCAGACCGGCGGCGGCCAGTTCGCTGATGGTCAATGCGCCGGCGCGGCACACCACCAGGTCAGCCCAGCCATAGGCCTGGGCCATGTCTTTGATGAACGGCTGCACCTGCGCATCCACGCCGGCGGCGCGGTAGCGCTCTGCAGTCACTTCATCGTGGTTTCTGCCCGCCTGATGGAACACTTCCGGACGCAAGTCGGCAGCGACTTGTGCCAGGGCTTCAGGCAGCAACTTGTTCAACGGCTCTGCGCCCAGGCTTCCGCCCAGGATCAGCAAACGCGCCTTGCGTCCGGCCAGGGCCGGGCGCGGTGTTTCGAGGAACAGCTCGCTGCGCACCGGGTTACCGGTGGTACGGCGGCTGTCCGACAGGGTAAAGGTGTCGGGGAAGGCTTCACACACCCGGGCGGCGAACGGCACCAGCAACCGATTGGCGGTCCCGGCCACGGCGTTCTGCTCATGAACGATCACCGGCACGCCGGCCAGTTTGGCGGCGATACCACCGGGGCCGGTCACATAGCCGCCGAATCCGACCACGCACACCGGACGCAACCGGCGAATGATCGCCCGCGCCTGCCATACCGATTTCAGCAACATGAACGGTGCCTTGAGCAACGACAGCTTGCCCTTGCCGCGCAGGCCGGTGGCGTTGATGCGGTGCAATTCAAGACCCGCCGCCGGCACCAGATCGTTTTCGATTCCGCGCGGCGTGCCGAGCCAGTGCACGGTGTAGCCGCGCGCCTGGAATTCACGGGCACAGGCCAGCGCCGGGAATACGTGGCCACCGGTGCCGCCAGCCATGATCAAAACGTTAGCGCCCATGGTTCGGCTCCTCGGCGAAGTCGCTCTCATGGAACTCCATCTCTTCACTGCCCAGGTGGGTCCGGCTCTCCCACTCGATCCTCAGCAACAAGCCAAGGCAGGCGCAGCAGATCACCAGGGAACTGCCGCCATAGCTGAGGAACGGCAAGGTCAGGCCCTTGGTCGGCAGCAGGCCGACGTTCACGCCGATGTTGATCAGGAACTGGCCGATCCACAGGAAGGACAACCCATAGGCAACGTAAGCGGCAAAGAACTGTTTGGCTTTCTCGGCCCACAGACCGATGTACATGCCGCGAATACACACGAACACGAACAGCGCCACGGTGCACAGAGAACCCACGGCGCCGAGCTCTTCGGCCAGAACCGAGAACACGAAGTCGGTGTGTGCTTCCGGCAGGTAGAACTGCTTCTGCACGCTGTTGCCCAGGCCTACGCCCAGCCATTCACCGCGACCGAACGCGATCAAGGCTTGCGACAACTGATAACCGGCACCGAACTGGTCGGCCCACGGGTCGGCGAAGTTGGTCAGACGCGCCATCCGGTACGGTTGCATCTGAATCAGCAACACCACCGCCGCCACGGCCAGCACCACCATCAGCGAGAACCGGAACAGCCCGACCCCGCCGAGGAACAGCATCGCCGCCGCGGCGCCCATCATCACGACGGTGGCACCGAAGTCCGGCTCCATCAGCAACAGGCCGGCCATCGGCAGCAGCACGATGAACGGCTTGAAGAAGCCCATCCAGCTCTCGCGCACTTCTTTCTGGCGACGCACCAGATAACCGGCGAGGTAGATCACCACGAACACCTTGGCGATCTCGGACGGCTGGACGTTGAAGAAGCTGAAACCGATCCAGCGCATCGAACCGTTCACCTCACGACCGATCCCCGGGATGATCACCATCACCAGCAGACCGAACGCACCGATCAGCATCATCCAGCCGAGTCGCTGCCAGGTGGCGATCGGGATCATCATCGTGACGACGCAGGCCCCCAGGCCCAGCACCACGTAAATCAGGTGACGAATCATGTAATACAGCGGGCTGCCCGACTGCACGGCGGCCACTTCGGTGGAAGCCGAGGCGATCATGATCAGGCCCAGGCCGAGCAACGCCAGGCAACCGGCGAGCATCGGGAAGTCGAGGTCGATCCCACGTCCGGTAATGAGCGGCGACGGGTATGGCTTGATGATGTTTCTCAAGCTCATGCCAGACCCTCCACGGCGCGGACGAACTGGTGACCACGGTCTTCGTAGTTCTTGAACATGTCGAAACTGGCGCAGGCCGGCGACAGCAGCACCACGTCACCCGGTTGGGCGGCGGCGCGGCATTTCTCGACGGCGTCGATCAGTGTGGTGGCGCGGATCAACGGCACGGCATCGCCAATGGCTTCGCCGATCTTGTCGGAGTCGCGCCCCATCAGGATCACGGCACGGCAATGGGCCGCCACCGGATCGCGCAGGTCCTTGAAGTCGGCACCCTTGCCGTCGCCACCGGCGATCAGCACGACCTTGCCGGTGATGTCCGCACCCAGGCCCTCGATGGCAGCCAGTGCGGCGCCCACGTTGGTGGCCTTCGAATCGTTGTAGTAACCGACGCCGTCCAGATCACGCACCCACTGGCAACGGTGTTCGAGACCGGCGAAGGTGCGCAGCGCTGCCAGCATGGCGTCGAACGGCAGCTCGA
This sequence comes from Pseudomonas sp. B26(2017), assembly GCF_002113045.1. Taxonomy (NCBI): domain Bacteria; kingdom Pseudomonadati; phylum Pseudomonadota; class Gammaproteobacteria; order Pseudomonadales; family Pseudomonadaceae; genus Pseudomonas; species Pseudomonas sp. B26(2017). The sequence goes on from NZ_NEJJ01000020.1 coordinate 28,884, forward strand.
CCGCGTGGCCGAGCGCCAGCGCCGCCAAGGCGTTGGACTGGTTGTGGGCACCGCGAATCTTCAATTCGCGCACCGGCATCAGGTTCTGGAATTCGAAGGCCAAGTATTTCTCGCCATTCTCTTCGCGCAGACCGAATGCCTTGAAATCGGGTTTGGTCAGGCCGAAGGTCCAGCAAGGCTGGCCCTCGCCCATCAGTGGCCGGGTCAGGGCGTCCTGACGGTTGACCACGAACTGCTTCGCACCACGGAAGATCCGGTGCTTGGCCAGGTGATAAGCCGGCAGACCGCTGTAGCGGTCCATGTGGTCTTCGCTGATGTTGAGCACGGTCGCCACTTCGGCGTTGAGCTGGTCGGTGGTTTCCAGCTGGAAACTCGACAGCTCCATCACGTACAGCTCGACGTCATCGCTGAGCAGATCCAGCGCCGGCGTACCGAGGTTGCCGCCCACAGCGACGCGTTTGCCGGCCGCAGCCGCCATCTCGCCGACCAGAGTGGTGACGGTGCTTTTGGCGTTGGAGCCGCTGATGGCCACGATCGGCGCCTTCGCGTTACGCGCGAACAGCTCGATGTCGCCTGACAGCTTTACGCCACGGGCCGCAGCGGCTTGCAGGGCCGGGGTCGCCAGCGCCAGGCCGGGGCTCACGTAGAGCTCGTCGGCACGGCACAGGAACTCGACGTCCAGCTCGCCACAACGCACTTCCACGTGCGGATAGTCACGCTGGAGCGTGGCCAGTTCCGGTGGATTTTCCCGCGTGTCGGCCACGGCAAACGCCACGCCCCGGTTCGCCAGGAAGCGAACCAGGGACATGCCGCTCTTGCCGAGGCCGACAACGATGCGGAAGTGGTCAGAAGCGATCAGAGACACTCGTTCTACCTCAGCTTCAGGGTGGCAAGGCCGATCAGCACGAGAATCACGGTGATGATCCAGAAACGGACGATCACGCGCGGCTCGGGCCAGCCCTTGAGTTCAAAGTGGTGGTGAATCGGTGCCATGCGGAACACACGGCGACCGGTCAGCTTAAAGGACGCAACCTGAATGACGACTGACAGGGTTTCCATCACAAACACGCCGCCCATGATGAACAGGACGATTTCCTGACGGACGATCACCGCGATGGTGCCCAGGGCCGCGCCCAGCGCCAGTGCGCCGACGTCGCCCATGAAGACTTGCGCCGGGTAGGTGTTGAACCACAGAAAGCCCAGGCCGGCACCGATCAGCGCGCCGCAGAACACGATCAGCTCGCCTGCGCCCGGTACGTAAGGGATCAGCAGGTACTCAGCGAATTTCACGTTACCCGACAGGTAGCAGAAGATGCCCAGGCCGCCGCCGACCATTACTGTCGGCATGATCGCCAGACCGTCGAGGCCGTCGGTGAGGTTGACCGCGTTGCTCGAACCGACGATCACGAAGTACGTGAGCACGATGAAGCCTGCGCCCAGCGGAATGCTGTAGTCCTTGAGCATCGGCAGGATCAGGGTGGTTTCCACCGGCGTGGAGGCGGTCATATAAAGGAAGATCGCCGCGCCGAGGCCGAACACCGACTGCCAGAAATATTTCCAGCGACTCGGCAGACCACGGGAGTTCTTCTCGATCACCTTGCGATAGTCGTCGACCCAGCCGATGGCGCCGAACAGCAGAGTCACCAGCAACACGACCCACACGTAGCGGTTGCTCAGGTCGGCCCACAACAGGGTGCTGACACCGATCGAAGACAGAATCAGCGCGCCGCCCATGGTCGGCGTACCGGATTTGGACAGGTGCGATTGCGGGCCGTCGTTACGAACGGCCTGACCAATCTGACGGTTCTGCAGGGTGCGGATCATCCACGGGCCGTAGCACAGCGACAAGACCAGCGCGGTCAGCACACCGAGAATCCCGCGCAGGGTCAGGTACTGGAAGACCGCGAAGCCTTTGTAGAACTGTTGCAGATACTCCGCTAGCAGCAGCAGCATTAATGTTTCTCCAGACTGGACCCGCACAGGGCCGCAACGATGTTTTCCATCGCCGCGCTGCGCGAACCCTTGATCAAAATGGTGGTGTTTGTGTCCTGCTCGGCGTCGAGGGCCTGGATCAGTTCGGCCTGTGTGCCGAAGTGATGCGCCTGTTCGCCGAATGCGTTCACGGCGTGGACCATGTTCGGCCCGACGGCATAAAGCGCGGAAACCTTGCCCCGGGCGTACTCGCCCACGTCGCGGTGCCCCTGCTCCGCCCAGTCGCCCAACTCGCCGATATCCCCGAGCACCAGGACGGTGCGGCCGGAAAAGCCGGCGAGTATATCAACGGCCGCGCACATGGAGGTGGGGTTCGCGTTGTAAGTGTCGTCGATCACGCGCATGCCGTTTTTCGCCAGCTGCGCGACGGTGCGACCCTTGACCGGTTGTACCGCGCCAAGCCCCGTGGCGATGCCGAACAGCGACACGCCCAAGGCGTGCGCGGCAGCGGCGGCAGCCATGGCGTTGGCGACGTTATGGGTGCCGAGCAGGTTCAGTTGAACCCGTTCCACACCTTCAGGAGTGTGCAGGTTGAACGCCGGGCAGCCACGGGCATCGGTGGCCAGGTCGCTGGCGTAAAAATCCGCCTGAGAGTTGCTCAGAGCAAACGTCAGTACCTTGCGACCGGCAGCGCGGGTCTTCCAGATGCCAAACGCCTTGTCATCGAGGTTCAGCACCGCGACGCCATCGGCTGCCAGTCCTTCGATGATTTCGCCCTTGGCTTCAACGATTTTCTCCGGCCCGCCAAACTCGCCGACATGGGCGGTTCCGGCATTGTTGAGTATCGCCACGTGCGGCTTGGTCAGCCCTACGGTGTAAGCGATTTCACCCAGACGCGAAGCACCCAGTTCGATCACCGCCGCGCTGTGCTCCGGGGCGAGTTCGAGCAGGGTCAGCGGTACGCCGAGGTCGTTGTTCAGGTTGCCACGGGTCGCGTGTACCGAACCGCGCGTGCGCAGGATGCTCGCGAGCATTTCCTTGACCGTGGTCTTGCCACTGGAACCGGTAACAGCGGCGACCGGTTTGGTGAACGCGGCACGGTTCAGCGCACCCAATTGGCCGAGCGCCTGGCGGGTGTCCTTGACCAGCAACTGCGGCAGCGTGCTGTCGGCGACTTCGCGCTCGACCAATGCAGCAACGGCGCCTTTGGCAGCGACTTCATTCAAATAGTCATGACCGTCGAAACGCGGACCGGTCAGGGCGATAAACAGTTGGCCGGCCTTGATCGCGCGGCTGTCGATGCTCACGCCGTCAAAACTGGCGTCGGCACTGATCAGACGGGCATCGAGCGCGTTGGTCAACTCGCTGAGTTTCAGGGCCTTAAGCATGGGCCACCTCCCACGCGGTCAAGGCGTGATCGGCCTCGACCAGATCCGAGAATGCATGGCGTTCGCCGTTGATTTCCTGATAGTCCTCGTGACCTTTGCCGGCCAGAACGATCACGTCATCCGCCGAAGCACCGGCGATCAGTTGCGCGATGGCCTGACCGCGACCGGCCACGAACGTCACCTTGGCCACAGCCGTGAAACCGGCGCGGATGTCATCAAAAATGACGGCTGGATCTTCGGTACGCGGATTGTCATCGGTCACCAGCACGCGGTCGGCCAGACGCTCGACCACTTCGGCCATCAGCGGACGCTTGCCGCGATCGCGATCACCGCCGCAGCCGAACAGGCACAACAATTGGCCTTTGACGTGCGGACGCAATGCGGTCAGAACTTTTTCCAGGGCATCCGGCGTGTGGGCGTAATCGACCACCACCAGCGGCTGGGTACCGCCGCCGAGACGCTGCATGCGTCCGGCCGGACCTTCGAGTTTCGGCAACACCTTGAGGATTTCGTCGAGCGCGTAGTCGAGACCGAGCAAGGCGCCGACGGCGGCCAGTACATTGCTCAGGTTGAAACGACCGAGCAGCGTGCTGCGCAGATGATGCTCGCCCTGTGGCGTCACCAGCGTGGCGCGCACGCCATGGTCATCGAACTGCGCTTCACGCACATAGAGATAGGCACTGCTGTCGAGCAGGCTGTAAGTGATCAACCGCGACTCGCGTTTTTCAGCGGCCAGTTGCCGGCCGAAATCGTCGTCAAGGTTGACCACGCGGCACTTCAGGTCATTCCAGGCGAACAGCCGGGCCTTGGCCTCGGCGTACGCTTCCATGGTGCCGTGGTAATCCAGGTGATCGCGGGACAGGTTGGTCATCACCGCGACGTCGAACGCCAGCGCGGTAACCCGGCCCTGATCCAGACCGTGGGACGAGACTTCCATGGCCACGGCTTTGGCGCCGGCCTTTTTCAGGTCGCCCAGAGTCGCTTGCATGGCAATCGGGTTCGGCGTGGTGTGCAGGCCGCTTTGCAGCGAGCCGTGGAAACCGGAGCCCAAGGTGCCGACGATGCCGCAATGCTGACCGAGCAGGTCCAGCGCCTGCGCCACCAACTGAGTCACGCTGGTCTTGCCGTTGGTGCCAGTGACGCCAATCAGATTCAGATGATGACTTGGCTCACCATAAAAACGCCCGGCGATGTCCGACAGCTGCGCAGCCAGGCCTTTGACCGGAATCAGCGGCACTTCGGTGATCGGCAGCACGGTGGCGCCTTCCACTTCATAAGCCACGGCAGCCGCGCCGCGCTGCAAGGCGTCGGCGATGTGCGCACGACCGTCGAACTTGCCGCCCGGCACCGCGAGGAACAGGTCACCCGCGCGCACGTTGCGACTGTCGAGCGCCAGTTCACGGATCAACAGATCGTGGCCGGCGTGGGGAAAAATCTTGTTCAGACTCAGAGACATCAGCCGCGCCCTCCATTGGCTTTCAGCGGAACGGCCGGGGTGGCGTTGGCCTGTTGTGTCGTCGGCAGGTTGTCCGGGGTGACGTTCATCAGGCGCAGGGTGCCCGACATCACGCGACTGAACACCGGCGCCGAGACCAGACCACCGAAGTAACCGGCCTTGGTCGGTTCATCGATCACCACGACGATTGCATAACGTGGATCGCTCATCGGGCCGAAGCCGGCGAACAGCGAGCGGTAAGAGTTTTCGGCGTAGCCCTTGGTGCCGACCGATGTCTTGCGCGCGGTACCGGACTTGCCGCCCACGTGATAGGCCGGCACCTGCGCACGGAACACCCCGCGCGGGGCTTCGATCACTTGTTGCAGCATGCCTTGCATGGTTTTGGCGACGGCTTCCGGCAGCACCTGGGTGGTCTGCGGCGCCTTGTCGGTTTTGATCAGGGTCAGCGGTGCGAGACGACCGTTGTTGGCCAACGCCGAAAACGCGTGCACCAGTTGAATCGCGGTCACCGAAATACCGTAGCCGTACGACAGCGTTGCAGTCTCGGCCTTGCGCCACTCGCGGTAGTTCGGCAGGTTGCCGACACGCTCGCCCGGAAAGCCGAGGCCGGTGTCCTGGCCGAGGCCGACTTTCTGTGCGAGGCGGAAAATGGTTTCGCCGCCGATATCGAACGCGACCTTGCTCATGCCGACGTTACTGGAATTGATCAGAATACCGGTCAGATCGAGTACCGGACCTTCGGTTTTCGATACGTCCTTGATCGTGTATTTACCGATCTGCAGGGAGCCTGGATACACCTCGACGGTGTCGCTCGGTTTCCAGCGGCCGGTTTCGATCGCGGCGCTCATCGAGATCGCTTTCATGGTCGAACCGGGTTCGAACACGTCGATCATTGCGCGGTTACGCATCATCGCCGGTTGCAGGTTGCGACGGTTGTTCGGGTTGTAGGTCGGCTGGTTGACCATGGCGAGGATCTCGCCGGTCTTCACGTCCATGATCACCAGACTGCCGGCCTTGGCGCCGTTCTCGATGATCGCGTTGCGCAGCTCGCGGTTGGCCAGATATTGCAGACGCAGGTCAATCGACAACGCCAAGGGCTTGCCGGCCTTGGCGTTTTTGGTGACCTGGACATCCTTGATCAGCCGTCCGCGCCGATCCTTGATGACTTGCCGCTTGCCGGGCACGCCGGCCAGCCATTCATCGTAGGCCAGCTCGACGCCTTCACGACCGTGGTCATCGATGTCGGTGAACCCGACCATGTGCGCCGTCACCTCACCGGCCGGGTAGAACCGGCGGAATTCTTCGATGCCGTAGACGCCCGGCACTTTCAGGTCGAGCACGGCCTGGCCCTGCTCAGGGGTCAACCCGCGCACCAGATAAATGAATTCTTTGTTGGCCTGTGCTTCAAGACGTTCGGCCAGTGCTTTAGGATCCTGCCCCAGCGCCGCAGCGAGTGCCGGCCACTTCTCTTTGGCCAGCTGCATTTCCTTGGCGTTCGCCCACAGGGTGGTCACCGGCGTACTGACGGCCAGCGGCTCGCCGTTACGGTCGGTGATCAGACCACGGTGCGCCGGAATCGGGATATGACGAACGCTGCGCGCATCGCCCTGGCCCTTGAGGAAGTCGCGGTCGACCACTTGCAGGTCGATGATGCGCCAGCAGATCGCGGCCACCATCATACCCAGCAGACCGACCACCAGACGGAAGCGCCACGGGAAGAGTGCCCCTTCGAGCTTCATCATGGCGCCACCATCTTCACGTCAGCTGCGCCGGGGATGTGCATCTTCAGTTGTTCGGTAGCCAGCACTTCGATCCGGCTATGGGCGGTCCAGGTACTTTGCTCCAGAATCAGGCGCCCCCACTCGGCCTGCGCCTTGTCGCGCACGCTCAGCTCGTTGTAAAGGGTGTTGAGCAATTGGCGGTTCCAGTGGGCGCTGTAAGACACGCCGATGGCCGACACCAGCACGCCGATGAACAACAGCAGCATCAAAAAGCTGCCGCCGGGCAATGGCTTGGCGAAAAGCTTGCTCACCGCAATTTCTCCGCGACGCGCATGACGGCGCTACGGGAACGTGGGTTGGCTTTGAGTTCGGCGTCGGAGGCCGTCTGCGCTTTGCCATGGACTTTGATTTTCGGTTCGAACGCAACGTGGCGAACCGGCAGGTTGCGCGGCAAGTTGTCGGCTTCGCCTTTCACCAGCTTGCGCATGAACAGTTTGACGATACGGTCTTCCAGCGAGTGGAAGCTGATTACGACCAGACGACCGCCCACTTCCAGGCATTCGAGCGCGGCTTCGAGGCCCGCTTCCAGATCGCCCAGTTCGTTGTTGACGTGAATGCGCAGGCCCTGGAAAGCGCGGGTTGCCGGGTTCTTGCCCTTTTCCCACGCCGGGTTGGCGACTTTCAGGACTTCAGCCAGATCGGCGGTGCGCTCGAACGGCGTGATGTCACGACGCTCGGCCACGGCACGGGCCATGCGACCGGAGAAACGTTCTTCGCCGTATTCCTTGAAGACACGGGCGATTTCTTCCACCGGCGCGGTATTGACGAACTCGGCGGCGCTGATGCCACGGGACGGATCCATGCGCATGTCCAGCGGGCCGTCGTTGAGGAAACTGAAGCCGCGCTCGGCATCATCGAGCTGAGGCGAAGACACGCCCAGATCCAACAGAATGCCGCTGACCTTGCCTGTAAGCCCCTGTTCGGCAACCACCGAGCCGAGCTCGGCAAAGCTGCGTTGCACAACGACAAAGCGGCCGTCTTCGGCCGCTAGCGTTTGCCCGGTGGCAATCGCTTGAGGATCCTTGTCGAATCCGATGAGCCGACCATCCGGCCCGAGCTTGCTCAGGATCAACCGGCTGTGCCCGCCGCGTCCGAACGTGCCGTCCAGATAGCAGCCATCAGGACGTACGGCGAGAGCCTCGACGGCTTCGTCAAGCAGTACGGTGATGTGGTTGAAGCCGCTATCAATAGTCACAGGATCAGATCACGCAGTTCGTCAGGCATGGCGCCCGGTTGTTGTATGGCAGCCAGGTCAGCGGCAGAAACCGCGTTCCAGGCATCTTCGTCCCACAGTTGGAACTTGTTCAGTTGGCCCACCAGCATTGCGCGCTTGTCGAGCTTCGCGTATTCGCGCAGACGCGGCGGCACCAGGAAACGACCACTGCCGTCGAGCTCGAGGTCAACGGCATTACCAATCAATAAACGTTGCAGACGACGGTTCTCTTCGCGAAGAGAAGGAAGCGCGCGCAACTTGGTTTCAATAATTTCCCACTCATCGAGCGGGTAGACACACAAACACGGATCAACGGCATCAATGGTCACGATCAACTGGCCGGAGCTGCGCGAAACGAGCTCGTCACGGTACCGGCTCGGCATGGCGAGACGGCCCTTTGCGTCGAGACTGATAGCGTTAGCTCCGCGAAACACGTCAGCGTTTCTCCAATTTTTATCGTTTTGAGCTCAAAAAACCCACTTCATGCCACTTTCCGCCACTTGCGCACACTATAGGAATGCGCCCACCACACCGTCAAGGCGCGGATTAAAGGAAAACCCTTACAGAACGGAGATTTAGGAGCATAAAAGGAGGAGCAACGAGAATCTGGCGGATGCTTTTATCCAATAACTTGAAGCAGCACTGAAAGCTGCGCTCGAAAGTTAAAGTAATTTGTTAAGAGTAAGATTTTTTCGGTATTACAAAAGCGCTTCTGCTGTTGATTGAAGCAAGGTGGGAAATGGCTATTACTGCGTTTGCCGCTGCCGGATTTCCAGCGCAGGCCTGCTGATAATAAACAGCCCTGTCGCCTTTAATTCAAGCAGGGAAAAGAAAAAGGTGGAGAGTCGATCTGTAAGCCGGGTTCTGTCTTGAACAGTCATTCGTCTACGATGGCCATCACTGGACATCTTTAGCAACCTACCCGGTCCCAGCGCGGGCCACGCCTTGGGACCCTATTTGGTCTTGCTCCAAGTGGGGTTTACCTAGCCACGAACTGTTGCCAGACGTGCGGTGCGCTCTTACCGCACCTTTTCACCCTTACCGGCGCCGAAGCACTTAGGCGGTTATTTTCTGTGGCACTTTCCGTAGGCTCACGCCTCCCAGGCATTACCTGGCACTTCGCCCTATGGAGCCCGGACTTTCCTCCCCCCTCTAATTTTCATAGAGGGCAGCGACTGTCCGATCGACTCTCCGCCGCGCAGGTTAACGGCAGAGCGGCCGAAGAACAAGCGCTAATAGCCCGCAAACCGGTCTGCGCGACGGGTTACGCGTCTTTTTGCTGATCCAGCGCCACCTGATACAGCACGTTTTTGCGCTCACCGGTGATTTGCGCCGCCAGGGCCGCCGCACGCTTGAGCGGCATCTCTTCCAGCAACAGATTGAGGATGCGCATCGCCTCGCTGCTGACGGCGTCTTCGGATTCCGGCGCAGTCCAGCCCGCCACCACCACGACGCATTCGCCACGCTGCTGATTGCTGTCGGCCTCGACGAATGCCCGCAACTCACTCAGCGGCAATCCCTTGAGTGTTTCAAAGGTCTTGGTGATTTCACGAGCGAGCAATGCCGGACGATCAGCGCCGAATACCGCCTCCATATCCTGCAGGCACTCCAGAATACGATGCGGCGCCTCGTAGAAAATCAGTGTGCGCGATTCTTCCTTGATAGCTTCCAGGCGCGCTTTGCGCCCTACGGCCTTGGCCGGAAGAAAGCCTTCGAAGATGAAACGGTCGGACGGCAGGCCGGCAGCCGATAACGCTGCGATCAACGCGCATGCGCCCGGCACCGGCACCACATTGATCCCGGCGGCACGCGCCTGACGCACCAGGTGATAACCCGGATCGGAAATCAGCGGCGTACCGGCGTCGGAAATCAGCGCGACGTTGTCACCCGCCAGCAGACGGGTAATGAAGCGACTGCCTTCATCCCGCTCGTTGTGCTCGTGGCAGGCTGCAAGCGGAGTGGAGATGCCGAAGTGCTGCATCAGACGCTGGGAATGGCGCGTATCTTCCGCAGCAATCAGTGCCACCTCGCGCAGGATCTTCAACGCCCGGGCGCTGATGTCATCCAGGTTGCCGATGGGCGTCGCCACCACATAAAGCGAGCCCGCAGCGGAATTCAAAGGACCTGGAGCAGTCAAAGCGCACACCTCATGATCGGTAAAAGCCGCCATTGTAGCGCGTCGTGCGCCGGACGATGCGTCCGGGTCGGAAACGGTTTGTCGCACCATTGTGAGGCTGCGCACTCTTTGTATCAGCTAAATTCACGGTTTCACGCCAGTAACATCGCACCCCGGCCAGTGCTTGGGTACAATTCGACGCTAATTTGATCGAGTATCAGGAACACTTACATGATCGCTTGCCTGCGGCTGTTCACTGCCCTCTGCCTCGCTGCCTTGCTGGCGGCTTGCGCCAGCTCCCCTTCCTCCAGCCTTGGCGAACTTCCACGGACCCCGGATGCCACCATCGAGCAACTGCTCGAACAGGCTGCCCAGGCCAAATCGCCGGACAAGGCTGCGCTGCTGCGCCTGAGTGCGGCAGACATGGCCTACCGTCAGGGCAATGCCGGACAGTCCGCGCAAATCCTGCAGCAAGTACCGATGGATCAACTCCAGCCTGGCCAGCAGGCGTTCGCCAGCACGCTGTCAGCTGAACTGGCCATGACCCGTAACCAGCCGAAAGCCGCGCTGACTGCCCTGAGCCATCCAAGCCTGCAACGCCTGAGCGAAATGTCCGTACCGCTGCAAATTCGCGCCGGCACCGTTCACGCCCGCGCCCTTGAGGCCGACGGCCAGACCCTGGCCGCCGCCCGCGAGCGCATCTTCATCGCGCCGATGCTGGAAGGCGAAGCCGCCAGCAAGAACCACGAGGCGATCTGGACCCTGATTGCATCGCTGCCGGCCGATCAACTGCAAGCGAACACCACCGATGATCTCGGTGGCTGGATGAGCCTGGCCCTGGCAGTGAAAACCGCCGGCACTCTGGAACAACAGCAAGCCGCCATCGACAACTGGCGCAACCAGCATCCAAAACACCCGGCCGCGATCAATCTGCCTCTACCCCTGACCAAACTCAAGGAGCTGGCCAGCCAGCCCCTGAGCAAGATCGCCCTGCTGCTGCCACAGGACGGCCAACTGGCCTCGGTCGGCAAGGCCCTGCGTGACGGTTTCATGGCTGCGCACTACCAGGCTCAGCAAGCCGGCCAGAAACCACCAGCCATCGAGTTCTATGACAGCTCGAAGCTGACCAACCTCGACGAGTTCTACCGCAAGGCCCAGGCCGATGGCGTGCAACTGGTCGTCGGCCCGCTGGAGAAGCCGCTGGTCAAACAGTTGAGCACCCGTCCGCAACTGCCGATCACCACCCTCGCCCTGAACTACAGCGAAGGCGATCAAGGCCCGGCGCAATTGTTCCAGTTCGGCCTGGCCGCTGAGGACGAAGCCCGCGAAGTCTCCCGCCGCGCCCGTGCCGACGGCCTGCATCGCGCCGCCATCATGGTGCCGAAAGGCGAATGGGGCGACCGCGTTCTGCGTGCCTTCAGCCAGGACTGGCAGGCCAACGGCGGCAGCATCGTCGCCACCGAACGTGTCGACCAGCCGGTGCAACTGGCCCAGCAGATCGCCGACATGTTCCAGCTGCGTCAGAGCGAAGCCCGCGCCAAGAGCCTGCAGAACGCTGCCGGCACCAACGTTGCCGCCCAGCCTTCGCGTCGCCAGGACATCGAATTCATCTTCCTCGCCGCCACCCCGCAGCAGGCGCAGCAGATCAAGCCGACCCTGAACTTCCAGTACGCCGGTGACGTGCCGGTCTACGCAACCTCCCACGTGTTCAGCGCCAGCGGTGATGTCAACCAGTACAACGACATGAACGGCGTGCGCTTCTGCGAAACCCCATGGCTGCTGGAAACCAGCGACCCGCTGCGTCAGCAGGTCACCGCGCAATGGCCACAAGCCGCCGGCAGCCTCGGCCGTCTTTATGCGATGGGCGTCGATGCCTATCGCTTGGCGCCGCGCCTGGATCAGCTCAAGGCACTGCCGGACAGCCGCATCGAAGGTCAGTCGGGCAGCCTCGGCATGACCCAGTCCCAACGCGTCGTACGTCAGTTGCCATGGGCGCAGTTTGTCAGCGGCCAGATCCAGCGCCTGCCGGACACTCCACGCTGATGCCCGACAGGTCACACCTGCAAAGCGGCAAGGATGCCGAGCGCCAGGCGCTCGAGCATCTGCAGTGCCAGGGTCTGCGCCTTCTGGCGCAGAACTGGTCATGCAAACGCGGTGAGCTTGATCTGGTCATGCTTGATGGCGATACAGTAGTATTCGTCGAGGTTCGTTACCGAAAGAACACTCAATGGGGCGGCGTACTCGATAGCATCGATGGGCGCAAACGGCAGAAACTGATTTTCGCCGCGCAGTTTTTTCTTCAGCGCGAGTCGCGTTGGGCCAATTCCCCCTGCCGCTTCGACGTGGTGGCCATCGACAGCCACCAGGGTCAGCTGAACTGGTTGCAGAATGCGTTCGACAGCTGAGCACCTGCTCCGACCCGGACATTTTCACTCAACACTTTTGCTCTTTGCTTTGCGGGCTGCACATTCACGTGCCGGACAGCCGCGCTAATTAAGGTCACACAGATGGACATGCAATCCCGAATTCGCCAGCTTTTCCAGGCCAGCATCGACACCAAGCAACAGGCGATGGACGTACTTGCACCGCACATCGAGCAAGCCAGCCAGGTGATGGTCAACGCCCTGCTCAACGAGGGCAAAATGCTCTCGTGCGGCAACGGCGGCTCGGCCGGCGATGCCCAGCACTTTTCTTCGGAACTGCTCAACCGTTTCGAACGTGAACGCCCCAGCCTGCCGGCGATCGCGCTGACCACCGACAGCTCGACCATCACCTCGATCGCCAACGACTACAGCTACAACGAAGTGTTCTCCAAGCAAATCCGCGCACTCGGCCAGCCGGGTGACGTGCTGCTGGCCATTTCGACCAGCGGCAACTCGGCGAACATTATTCAGGCGATCCAGGCCGCACATGATCGCGAAATGATTGTCGTAGCATTGACCGGACGCGACGGCGGCGGCATGGCTTCGCTGCTGCTGCCCGAAGACGTCGAGATTCGCGTACCGGCCAACGTCACCGCACGTATTCAGGAAGTCCACTTGCTGGCGATCCATTGCCTTTGCGATCTGATCGACAGCCAACTGTTCGGGAGTGAAGAATGACCCCTAATCGCCTTGGCCTTCTGGCCTTGACCCTGTGCCTCGGCATCAGCGGCTGCACGTCGGTGGTGAATGCCAGCCGTGAAGCGCCGATCGAAGACGACCGTGGTACCCGCACATTCGGCAGCAAGATCGATGACTCGCTGATCGAAACCAAAGTCGGCGTCAACGTGGCCAAGGCCGATCCGGCCCTGGACAACGACTCGCACATCGTCGTCACCAGCTTCAACGGCGTCGTGCTGCTGGCCGGCCAGACCCCGCGTGCAGACCTCAAGGAAAAAGCCGAACAAGCCGCCGCCAACGTTCAGCGCGTGAAAAAGGTCCATAACGAACTGCAAGTAATCCCCCCTTCCGGCTTCATTGCCCGCCAGAACGATTCGTGGCTGACCACCAAGATCAAGACCCAGATGCTCACCGATGCCAGCATTCCCGGCTCGCGCATCAAGGTCGTGACCGAGAACGGTATCGTCTATCTGCTGGGCCTGCTGACCAAACAGGAAGCCGCCCAGGCGACCAACCTGGTTCAGGGTGTTTCCGGCGTGCAGAAGATTGTGAAGCTGTTCGAGTACATCGACTGAACCGCAAAATGCAGGCACAAAAAAAGGCGATCCAACTGGATCGCCTTTTTTATTACTTCACCACTTTCAGGCTTGGCCGGCCGCTTGGGCGCGGTGGCTCGCTGTCCGGTGGAGGAACATCGTCATCCTGCTCGATCTCGTCTCCGTCATCCATCGGCGACTCCAGATCGAACACCATGCCCTGACCGTTTTCCCGGGCGTAGATCCCCAGGATTGCAGCAATCGGCACATAAAGGCTGTGCGGGACGCCGCCGAAGCGACCTTCAAAGGTCACAACGTCGTTGTCCATGTGCAAGTGCCGCACGGCACTTGGCGAAATGTTCAGGACAATTTGCCCGTCGCTGGCAAAACCCTGCGGCACCTGCACTGCCGGGTATTCGGAATTGACCAGCATGTGCGGGGTGCAATCGTTATCCACAATCCACTCGTAGAGCGCGCGGACCAGATAAGGTCGACTGGAGTTCATAGCGGCTCCTTAAGCCTTAGCGCATGTCGCGTTCGACACCAGACAGACTCGCCTGGAAAGCCTCACGCGCAAACTGACGCTCCATATAATCAAGCAGCGGCTTGGCCTGCCGCGGCAGTTCTATACCCAGAATCGGTAAACGCCAGAGTATTGGCAATAGGCAGCAATCCACCAGACTTTGTTCCTCACTGAGGAAAAACGGCTTGTCGGCAAACAGCGGCGACACGCCCGTCAGGCTTTCGCGCAATTCCTTGCGCGCCACGGCACGAGCCGCTTCCTTGGTGCGCGAATCCAGAATCAGATCCACCAGACCACACCAGTCGCGCTGAATGCGGTGAATCAGCAGACGGCTGTTGGCACGCGCCACCGGGTACACAGGCATCAATGGCGGATGCGGGTAACGCTCATCCAGGTACTCCATCACCACGGTCGACTCCCACAACGCCAAGTCACGATCGACCAGCGTGGGCAGACTGCCGTAAGGGTTCACTTCAATCAGTTTAGGCGGCTGACGACCAGCCTCCACAAAAATGATTTCGGCGCTGACACCCTTCTCTGCAAGCACGATGCGCACTCGGTGGGAATAGTGGTCGGCGGGGTCGGAGTAACAGGCCAACCGATTGGTCACGCCCATGGCGATCCTCCTCGCTTGTTGAAATAGTCGGAGCCGGAAAAACGCGCGCGCCCAGAGGGCGCCTCCCGCAACGGCCGGCGAACCAGGCGTTGCGTTTTCAGAGGCGCCCTTGGGCGCGCGCGATTAACAGCAATTGCTTGAAGCGTTATCAGTGCACGTCTTTCCAGTATTCACGCTTGAGCAGGTAGGCGAACACAAAGAAGAACGCCAGGTACAGCAAGACGTAAGTACCGATGCGCTGATGTTGCAGCTTAACCGGGTTAGCCGAGTAAGCCAGGAAGGTTACCAGATTCTTGACCTTCTCATCGAACTGCTCTTCGTTGAGGGTTCCGGTTTTCGGCACGATGGTCAGTTGATCGCACGCTTCATGAGTCAGAGGCGTACCGGTCAGCGGGTCATATTGTTTCTTGCCGTCTTCGACGATCTGTACCTGTTTGCAACCCACAACCTGACGACCTTGCAGGCCGACCAGCACGTTAGGCATGCCGACGTTCGGGAAGACCTTGTTGTTCACGCCCCATGGACGCGCAGGATCTTCGTAGAACGACCTGAGGTAACCGTAGAGCCAGTCGGTGCCGCGAACACGAGCCACCAGGGTCAGGTCAGGCGGCGCTGCGCCGAACCAGGTCTTGGCGTCGGCCGGCTGCATGCCGATGTTCATGTGATCGCCGATCTTGGCGCCGGTGAACACCAGTTTTTCCAGCATCAGTTCGTGCGGGATTCCGAGGTCATCGGCCACACGCTCGTAACGCTGGAACTTGGCACTGTGGCAACCCATGCAATAGTTGGCGAAAGTACGCGCACCATCCTGCAGGGCAGCCTTGTCGGAAACGTCGATGTCGACCTTTTCCAGTTCCGGACCACCGTGTTCGGCGGCAAAGGACAGCACTGGCAGAGCAGCAAAAATCAGAGCAAAAAATAACTTTTTCATCAGCCAGTCACCCTTTCCGGAACCGGTTTGGTCTTCTCGAGCCTGGTGTAGAACGGCATCAGAATGAAGTAGGCGAAGTACAGGAAGGTGCAGACCTGCGACAACAGCGTACGACCTGGCGTCGGGGCCAGAACACCCAGAATGCCGAGGATCACGAACGAAATGCAGAACACCACCAGCCAGATTTTGCTCATCCAGCCTTTGTAGCGCATCGACTTGACCGGACTGCGGTCGAGCCACGGCAGAACGAACAGCACCGCAATCGCTGCGCCCATGGCGATAACGCCCATGAGCTTGTCAGGGACTGCACGCAAGATTGCGTAGAACGGTGTGAAGTACCAGACCGGTGCAATGTGCTCAGGCGTCTTGAACGGGTTGGCTTGCTCGAAGTTAGGTTTTTCGAGGAAGTAGCCGCCCATTTCCGGGAAGAAGAACACAATGAAGCAGAAGATAAACAGGAACACCACAACGCCGACGATATCTTTCACGGTGTAGTACGGGTGGAAGGCGATGCCGTCCAGCGGAACACCGTTTTCGTCCTTGTGTTTCTTGATGTCCACGCCGTCCGGGTTGTTCGAACCGACTTCGTGCAACGCCAGGATGTGCAGCACCACCAGACCGAGAATCACGATCGGCAGGGCAACCACGTGCAGGGCGAAGAAGCGGTTCAAGGTGATCCCGGAAATCAGGTAGTCACCACGGATCCACTGGGTCAGGTCGTTGCCGATGACCGGGATCGCGCCGAACAGCGAGATGATCACTTGGGCACCCCAGTAGGACATCTGGCCCCACGGCAGCAGGTAACCCATGAAGGCTTCGGCCATCAGCGCCAGATAGATCAGCATGCCGAAGACCCACACCAGCTCACGGGGTTTCTGGTACGAACCGTAGAGCAGACCACGGAACATGTGCAGATAGACCACGATGAAGAACGCCGAAGCGCCGGTGGAGTGCAGCAGACGCAGGATCGAACCGTACTCGACGTCGCGCATGATGTATTCGACAGAAGCGAACGCTTCTTCCGCCGACGGGGTGTAGCTCATGGTCAGCCAGACACCGGTGACGATCTGGTTGACCAGAACGAGCAGCGCCAGCGAGCCGAAGAAGTAGAAGAAGTTGAAGTTTTTTGGAGCGTAATATTTGCTGAGATGGTCTTCCCACATTTTGGTGGCGGGGAAGCGCGCATCAACCCAATCCATGAACTTGCTCATCACGCTTTCTCCGTATCGACGCCAATGACAATCAGCTCATCGGTCTCATAGGAATGCGGGGGTACTGGCAGGTTCAAAGGCGCAGGTTGCGACTTGTAGACGCGGCCAGCCAGATCGTAGTGGGAACCGTGGCAAGGGCAGAAATAGCCGCCTACCCAGTCTTTGCCCAGATCCGCGGGTGCAACTTCGGGACGGAAGGTCGGTGAGCAACCCAGGTGAGTACAGATCCCGATCAGCAGGAGGATTTCCGGCTTGATCGATCGCACTTCTGGGTCGACATAAGTGGGTTGCGTGGAGTTTTTGGAGGTCGGATCGGAGAGCTGGCCCTCGATCTTTTTGAGATTCCCCAGGATTTCCTCGGTACGGCGGACAATGAACACCGGCTGGCCGCGCCATTCAGCAATCATCTGCTGCCCTGGCTCGATTTTGCTGACATTCACTTTCACCGGTGCTCCGGCAGCCTTCGCCTTGGCACTGGGAAACCATGACCCCACGAACGGGACCGCAGCCCCCACCGCTCCTGCAGCACCCACCACGGATGTGGCTGCTACCAAGAAGCGACGCCGGCCTGCATTCACGCCGTCATTGCTCATTCAGTCCTCTCCCATCAGCTTTGTGGCCTGTTAAATCAGGCATCTACTAAATTGAAACTATGTACTTATAAAAATTTTGCCGAATGGTAATGAAAACCCCCAATTCTGACAAGGTAATTACCCGGAGGGCTGGCCCTCAAGCCTTGTAGTATAGGGGGTCTACGAATGTGGCAAGTTGTCACAGCGCAATTATTCAAGAAATCGCACGCATAAAAAAACGCCCGGTTCCGTGAGGAATCGGGCGTTCTTTTTGAACGTGGAAGCGAAATTAACGCTTCGAGTACTGCGGACGCTTACGCGCTTTACGCAGACCAACTTTCTTACGTTCAACTTCACGGGCGTCGCGAGTAACGAAGCCAGCTTTGCGCAGAGCGCTACGCAGGGTTTCGTCGTAGTCCATCAGAGCGCGAGTGATGCCGTGGCGGATTGCGCCAGCCTGACCACTTACACCACCACCGATGACGGTGACGTAGATGTCGAACTTCTCGACAGTCTCAGTCAGTTCCAGCGGCTGACGAACTACCATGCGGGCAGTTTCGCGACCGAAGAACGTGTCCAGGGAGCGGTTGTTGATGGAGATGTTACCAGTACCCGGACGCAGGAAAACGCGTGCGGTTGCGGTCTTGCGACGGCCAGTGCCGTAATTTTGAGTCGCCGACATAATGAACTATTCCGTTAAATCTTCAGTTCTTGGGGCTGCTGAGCAGTATGAGGGTGTGCAGCGCCCGCATAGACTTTCAGCTTACGGTACATGTCGCGACCCAGTGGGTTTTTAGGCAGCATGCCTTTAACCGCGGTCTCGATCACGCGCTCAGGGGCCTTGGCGATCAGCTTTTCAAAGTTGATCGACTTGATACCGCCCGGGAAACCGGAGTGGGAGTAGTACATTTTGTCAGTGGTTTTAGCGCCGGTAACACGGATCTGCTCGGCGTTGATTACGACGATGTAGTCGCCGGTGTCAACGTGAGGAGTGTACTCAGGCTTGTGCTTGCCACGCAGACGGCTCGCGATTTCGGTGGCCAGACGACCCAGGGTCTGACCAGCAGCGTCGACGACAAACCAGTCGCGCTTTACTGTTTCCGGTTTAGCAGTAAAAGTTTTCATTCTTTATAGCCTCAGGGGCCGCCTGTAAATAAGACGGCGGATCTTACTGAATAGTGCGTACTTTGACAAGTCAAAGGCAGCCGGATACAGACGCTTTCGGGGGCTCGGGTCGGCGCGTCCGTTCAACGGCAAGATTCTTCGGCGGCGGGGCATCACTTCCACTGCAGAAAGAGGTCGGCAATTATGCAGATTGCGAAAAAAATTTCAACCTGCTTTTATGCTTGTTTTGCCCAAGGAGCACCCGATGGACTATCGCCAGCTAGGCCGTACCGACCTGAACGTGAGTGCAATCTGCCTCGGCACCATGACCTGGGGCGAGCAAAACACTGAAGCTGAAGCCTTCGCCCAGATCGAACGGGCAAAAGAGGCCGGGATCAACTTCCTCGACACCGCCGAGATGTACCCGGTGCCACCGAAAGCCGAAACCTACGCCACCACCGAGCGCTACATCGGCAATTACTTCAAGAGCCGCGGCGACCGCGCCGACTGGATCCTCGCCAGCAAGATCGCCGGCCCCGGCAACACCATCGACTACATCCGCGACAAGAACCTGCGCCACAACCGCCAGCACATCACCGAAGCGGTGGACGCCAGCCTCAAGCGCCTGCAGACCGACTACATCGATCTGTACCAATTGCACTGGCCGGAGCGTAGCACCAACTTTTTCGGACAACTGGGCTACAAGCACCAGACCGAAGCCAACCTGACGCCGCTTGAAGACACACTCGAAGCACTCGATGAGCAAGTGAAGGCCGGCAAGATCCGCCACATCGGTCTGTCCAATGAAACGCCGTGGGGCACCATGCGCTTTCTCGCTCTGGCCGAAGCCCGTGGCTGGCCGCGCGCGGTGTCGATCCAGAACCCGTACAACCTGCTCAACCGCAGCTTCGAGATCGGCCTGGCGGAAATCGCCATCCGCGAACAGTGCGGCCTGCTCGCCTATTCGCCGCTGGCGTTCGGTTTCCTGTCGGGCAAGTACGAAGGCGGGGCGCGTCCGCCGAAAGGCCGCCTTAGCCTCTACAGCCGTTTCAGTCGCTACTTCAACCCGCAATCGGAAGTGGCGTGCAGCCGTTACGTGGCCCTCGCCCGGGAACATGGCCTGGATCCGGCACAAATGGCCCTGGCGTTTGTAAATCAGCAACCGTTCGTCACCAGTAACATCATCGGTGCGACGACGCTGGAGCAACTGGACAGCAACATCGCCAGCTACGAACTGAAACTATCGAAGGAAGTGCTGGAAGGGATCGAAGCGATCCACAAGGATCATCCGAATCCGGCGCCGTAATAAAGGACGATGATCGCTCCCACTTTGCGTGGGAACGATCATGCTCACTGCAAAACTCAAAGCGACCGCGCAATGATCTCTTTCATGATTTCATTGGTGCCGGCATAGATCCGCTGCACCCTTGCATCCGCCCAGGCCCTGGCCACCGGGTACTCCCACATGAAACCGTAGCCGCCATGCAGTTGCACGCACTCGTCGAGCACCTTGCATTGCAGGTCGGTGCCCCAATACTTGGCCATCGCCGCTGTCGGCACATCAAGCTTGCCTTGCAGGTGCAACTCCAGGCAGCGATCGACGAACACCCGGCCGATCTGAATCTCGGTGGCCATTTCCGCCAGTTTGAAGCGGGTATTCTGGAAGTCGGCAATGGACTTGCCGAACGCCTTGCGGTCACGGGTGTAATCCAGCGTCCATTGCAGCGCCGCCTCGGCTGAAGCCAGTCCGCCAATGGCCACGGTCAGACGTTCCTGCGGCAATTCCTGCATCAGATAGGCAAACCCCGCCCCGGCCTGCCCCAACAGGTTTTCCTTCGGCACGCGCACGTCCTGGAAGAACAATTCCGACGTGTCCTGAGCCTTCATTCCGACCTTCTCCAGGCGTTTGCCCTTGTCGAAGCCCGGCGTATTCGCCTCCACCAGAAACAGGCTGGTGCCCTTGGCGCCGGCCTTGGGATCCGTTTTGGCGACGACGATCACCAGATCCGCCAGAAAGCCATTGGTAATGAAGGTTTTCGAACCGTTGATCACATATTCGTCGCCATCCAGCACGGCCGTGGTCTTGACCCCTTGCAGGTCGGAACCGGCGCCCGGCTCGGTCATGGCGATCGCGGTGACCATCTCGCCGGACACCAGTTTCGGCAGGTATTTCTGCTTCAGTGCCTCGCTGCCGTAATGCAGGATGTACGGCGCGACGATGTCCGAATGCAGCGAGAAACCGATGCCGGTCAGGCCCAGCCGCCCGACTTCTTCGATCACGACCGCGCTGTAGAGAAAGTCCGCCCCCAACCCGCCGTATTCCTCTGGCAGATGCGAGCAGAGCATCCCCGCCTCCCCCGCCTTGTTCCATAGATTGCGGTCGATGTAGCCTTGCTTTTCCCATTGTCCATGGAACGGCACGGCCTCTTTTTCGAGGAATGTTCGTACGCTGTCGCGGAACAATTCGTGCTCGGAGCTGAACAAGGTTCTGGGAATCATGCGGCACCTTTTCTTTATTGTTGGAGGGATCAGACCTTCAGAGACTAAGCCTCGCTTCCGATACAGGACACTGGACACATCCGACAAAAAATAAGACGATCCAGCCGTCTGGTGACCACTTTCCCTTATAAAAACAAAAGTTGAATTATGTCCAAGCAAGTCTCCACGCCCTTGCGGCGCGTCAGCATCCTGGCGATCGACCGGGTTTTCGCTTCCACCCTCATGCAAGCCAAGGATTTCTTCCATCTGGCCAGCCTGCGTTACGGCAAACAACTGGGCCACGGCCTGACTCCGGTGTTCGAAACCCGCCTGGTCAGCCCCGACGGCAAACCGGTGAACAGCTTCAGTGATGTGGTCATGCCGGTGGACGGCGGCCTGGAAAACGCCGACGTCATCATCCTCCCGGCGTTCTGGGACGATTTCGATACGCTGTGCCAACGTTATCCACAGATCCTGCCGTGGCTGCGCGAACAGCACGCCCGGGGCGCCGTGCTCTGCGGCGAGGCCACCGGGGTGTTCTGGCTGGCCGAGGCAGGGTTGCTCAACGGCAAGGAAGCGACCACCTACTGGCGCTTCTTCAATGCCTTCGCCGAGCGATTCCCCAAGGTCTATCTCAATCAGGACAAGCACCTGACCGACGCCGACAATCTGTATTGCGCTGGCGGCACCACCTCAGCCTGCGATCTCTACATTTACCTGATCGAGCGCTTCTGCGGTGCCAATGTGGCCCAGGCCGTGGCCCGCGACATTCTCTATGAGGTGCAACGCAGCTACGCACCTGGCCGCATCGGCTTCGGCGGTCAGAAGCTGCACCAGGACGTGATCATCCTGCAGATCCAGCACTGGCTTGAAGAGCATTTCGCCGACAAGTTCCGCTTCGAAGACGTGGCGCGCGAGCACGGCATGAGCATTCGCAACTTCATGCGCCGCTTCCAGACCGCCACCGGCGACAAGCCGCTGCACTACCTGCAACGGCTGCGCATCGAGACTGCCAAGGGCCTGCTCTCCGGCAGTCGCAAGAGCATCAAGACCATCAGCTACGAAGTCGGCTACGACGATGCGAGCTTCTTCGCGCGGCTGTTCCGCCAGCACACCGAACTGTCGCCGAACCAGTACCGGCAGCAGTTCCAGCAAGCTGCCTGACGATTCGACCAGACACAAAAAAGGCCTGCATCTGCAGGCCTTTTTGTTTGCCGATTCCGCTTAAGGCTTGTGTGCCCGGGACAGGAATTCGTGCGATTGCATCTCCAGCAGACGGCTGAGGGTACGCTGGAACTCGAACGTCAGACGCCCGCCGGTGTACAGATCTTTCAATTCGACTTCGGCAGAAATGATCAGTTTGACGTTACGGTCGTAGAACTCGTCGACCATGTTGATGAAGCGTCGGGCGATGTCGTCGGTAGTGACGCTCATCTGCTCCACGCCACTGAGCAGCACGGCGTGGAAGATCTTGCCCAGCTCGATGTAGTCGTTCTGGCTGCGCGGGCCATCGCACAGCTCGCGGAAGTCGAACCAGGCCACGTCATCGCAAGTACGCAGGGCACGGATTTCGCGGTTTTCGATGATCAGCACATCGTTTTCCACGGCGGCGGTGCATTCCGGCGTCAGTGCGCGGAAGCTCTTGCGCAGGCTTTCGTGGGCAACTTCGTCGAGCGGAAAGTGGAACAGTTCCGCTTGTTCGAGGTGGCGCAGACGGTAGTCGACGCCGCTGTCGACGTTGACGATCTCGGTGTTCTGCTTGATCAGCGCGATGGCCGGCAAGAAGCGCGCGCGTTGCAGGCCATCCTTGTACAGGCCGTCCGGCACGATGTTCGAAGTGGCAACCAGCGTTACGCCGTTCTTGAACAGTTCTTCCATCAGCGTGCCGAGGATCATGGCGTCGGTGATGTCGGAGACGAAGAATTCATCGAAACAGATGACCCGCGATTCCGTCGCGAAACGCTTGGCGATGATGGTCAGCGGGTTTTTCTCGCCGCCGAGGGTTTTCATCTCTTCGTGCACGCGCTTCATGAAGCGGTGGAAGTGAGTGCGGGTCTTTTCCTTGAATGGCAGCGCTTCGAAGAAGGTGTCCACCAGGTAAGTCTTGCCACGACCCACGCCGCCCCAGAAGTACAGGCCCTTGACCGGCGTCTGATCCTTTTTGCCAAACAGCTTGCCCAGCAAACCCGGCTTGTTCTGCTCGGCCGCGATCAGGTCGTCGTACAGGCGTTGCAGATGACGCACGGCAGTTTCCTGCGCCGCATCGTGGAAGAAGTCCGGGCGTTTCAGATCAGCTTGATATCGTTCTAGGGGCGTCATAATTCGTTAGCAAGGCAACAAAAACGGGCCGTCACTGTAGCGATGGCCCGTGGGAATGGCAATCGGCCCTTGGTCGGGCCGGCCCGTTGATTATTCCTGAACCGGTGTCAGAGCGATCCGCAAGGCCTCGACGGCCGCGTCCCGCGCCGCCATGTCGGCAAACGCCGGGCTGTCGCCGACACACTCGCCTTCCAGCCAGACACTAAAGCTCAGGTCTTCGCTGCGCACATCCAGTGCCTGACCCGACTGCAGCTGCTTGGTCACCTGACCGGCGGTCTTACCGTCGGCGAAGTTGCGCGACAGCAGCAGTTGCTCGCCATCGGCCGCCAACAGACGGAAACGGAAGCTGCCGTCGTCTTCGCGGAAACTGACGAAACGTGCGGCTTTAGCGGCTTTCTTCTTGGTGGTCGCGGCCACCTGAACCTGATTGACGAAGGAGCGCAGGCCGACGGCTTCGCGCAGCTCGTTGAGGAACGGCGTCGCCACCGCACGGGCCTTTTTGGCACCGTGTTGCAGGATGTCTTCCAGATCGGCCGGACGCTCGATCAACTGGTGATAACGCTCGCGGGACTCGCCCAGCTCGTTATCGAGCAACTGGAACAGACGGTTCTTCGCCTCGCCCCAGCCCAGACCACCCAGCAGTTCGCTGCGGAACTCGTCGGCCTGCGCCGGCGTGGAGAAAGCCTGGAACAGGGTGAACAGGTGCGAGTTGTCCGGATCTTTCGCTTCGCCCGGCGCGCGGGAGTCGGTGACGATCCGCGAGATCGCGTCTTTCATTTCCTTGGCGCTGGAGAACAGCGGAATGGTGTTGTCGTAGCTCTTGGACATCTTGCGACCGTCCAGGCCCGGCAGCGTGGCAACGCTTTCTTCGATCAGCGCTTCGGGCATGGTGAAGAACTCCTTGCCCTGGCCGAACAGGTGGTTGAAGCGCTGGCCGATGTCACGAGCCATTTCCACATGCTGGATCTGGTCGCGACCGACCGGCACCTTGTGTGCGTTGAACATCAGGATGTCGGCCGCCATCAGCACCGGATAGCTGTACAAGCCCATGGTGATGCCGGCATCCGGGTCTTCGCCGGTCTCGAGGTTCTTGTCCACCGAAGCCTTGTAGGCGTGGGCACGGTTGAGCAGGCCCTTGGCCGCGACACACGTCAGCAGCCAGGTCAGCTCGGGGATTTCCGGGATGTCGGACTGACGATAGAAGGTCACGCGATCCACATCCAGGCCACCGGCCAGCCAGGTCGCGGCGATTTCCAGACGCGAGCGCTGAATGCGCAGCGGGTCATCGCATTTGATCAAGGCATGATAGTCGGCCAGGAAGTAGAACGAATCGGCATTGCTGTCGCGGCTGGCGAGAATCGCCGGGCGAATGGCACCGGCGTAGTTGCCCAGGTGCGGGGTGCCGGTGGTGGTGATGCCGGTGAGGATGCGGGTACGGTTCGTCATGGGTAATCGCTTGTCAGACTGCAATCAATTCGAGAGACGCGGCAGGATCAGATCCTTGAGATCGGTCAGCTTGCCATGAAAAAAGTGTCCGCATTCTGCCACTTTCAGCAGCTCATGGGGGCGCTGGAGTTTGTCGGACCAGTCGTAGACCCGCTGCGGCTCGATCACTTCGTCGGTTTCCGGCTGGATCACGGTCAGTTCGCCCTGCTGCGGCAGTTGATCCTGCTCGCCCAGGCGCATCACCGCCGGTGCGACCATGAACAAGTGCTTGAGCGTGATGCCTTGGGCTTCGAGACGGCCGCCGAGACTTGCTGCAACAAATCCACCGAAGGAGAAACCGAACAGGGTCAGTGGCAGACCCGGATGTTTGTCCAGCAGCCATGCGGCGGCAGCCTGGGCGTCGTCGACCTCACCCGTGCCCATGTCATGAGAGCCTTCGCTGGCACCGACGCCGCGATAGTTGAAACGCAAGGTGATCAGGCCGGCATCGCGCGCGGTGCGCTGCAGGGTCGAGACGACCTTGTTGAGCATGGTGCCGCCCTGCACCGGGTTGGGATGGCAGATCAGCGCGATGCCTCGCGGTTGCTCGTTGTCCAGGTACAGAGACTCAAGTTGCCCCACCGGGCCATCAATCACTACAGGGGTTTCACGCATCAGCAAGGAAGGAACTCCGTGACCTCGGATCGGGTCGACTCGTCTAGCAAATTGTCTGTGCCAGTCTATTGCGAGTGAATCGCGGTATACAGCGCAGGTTCGAGCCGTTAACGTAAAGCAAAGCCGTTTATAGAGGAAGGACTCGTGGAACACTCGCTCTTAGTTTGGTTGTTACCGACTCTTGCCCTGGTTGTGGGTGTCGCCATTGGTTTCCTGATCGCTCGCGTTGCGCCGAACGCCGCGCCCAGCCGCACGCAGCGTCAACTGGATGATATTCAGGAACGTTTCGACAGTTATCAGAACGAAGTGGTGACCCACTTCAACAGCACCGCCAATCTGGTCAAGAAACTGACCCAGAGCTATCAGGAAGTGCAGGACCACCTCGCCGAGGGCGCCAACCGCCTGGCCCTGGACGAGCAGACTCGTCAACGCCTGTTGGCTTCTTTGCACTCCGAGGCAGCACAGGCCCCACGGGAACGCCTGACGCCGCCACGGGATCAGGAACCGCCGCGTGACTACGCGCCGAAGACCCCGAACTCGCCGGGCATGCTCGACGAGCATTACGGCCTGAAGAAGTAAGCAGCCTTCGCGCCAACAAAAAGCCCCCGGACAATCACTTGTCCGGGGGCTTTTTTGTACCTGACGGTTACGGGTATTGCTGAACGGTGCCCGGCTGTTGCTGGCCACCGTACTGCTGGCCCGGGATTGCCTTGAGGTTGACCTCGACGCGGCGGTTCTGCGCGCGGCCATTGACGTCACCGTTGCTGGCAATCGGATTATCCGGACCCGCACCACGAGCACTCAGGTTGGCACCGCTGACACCTTGCGACGTCAGGTAGGTCGCCACACTCTGCGCACGACGCTGGGACAGGTCCATGTTGTGCTGACGGCTGCCAGTGCTGTCGGTGTAGCCGACGATTTCGATCTGGTTCTGGTTGAACTCTTTGAGCGAGTTGGCCAGGTTGTTCAACGGCTGATAGAAGCTGGGAGCGATGTTCGCCGAATCGGTGGCGAAGGTGATATTGCCCGGCATGATCAGCTTGATCTGATCGCCCTGACGCTGCACTTCAACCCCGGTGTTGGCCATGCTGGCGCGCAGTTTTTTCTCCTGCTGGTCGGCGTAGTAGCCGTAACCGGCGGCCGAGGCACCGACGACAGCTGCGCCAATGAGCGCTCCCTTGCCGCGGTTGTTGTGGTCGATGGCGGCACCGGCCAGCGCGCCGGCCAGTGCTCCGAGGCCACCGTACTTGGCGGTTTTGCTCATGCCCTGGGAGCCACCGTCGGCCTGACCCTGATTGTCATACGGGTTGGGCGAGGCGCAGCCGGACAAAACGGCCACGGCAGTAGCGACAATAATCAAACGACGCGTGGTGAACATGGAGAGCTCCTACATTTTGCATTCTGTGGTGCAGCGGCCATTGGCAACTGGCCCATGCGGGCGTTGGATCATGACAATGCACAAAAATTCCGCTGCACACCCGTGACAAAATGTTTAGGCACGCACAAACGGGTTCTCGCGCATTTCATCTCCAAGACGCGTATCCGGACCATGCCCGGCCACGACAGTCGCGTCTTCATCCAGGGTGTACAGCCGCTGCTTGATCGATCGCACGATGGTCGCCTGATCGCCGCCCCACAAATCCGTGCGCCCTACTCCGCGACGAAACAGCGTGTCGCCGGCAATCAACAGCTTAGCCTCGGAAAACCAGAAGCTCATGGAACCTGGCGTATGCCCCGGTGTGTGCAGTGCCACGCCACAGCCACAGGCCAGCTCTTCATCGTCGTTCAACCAGCGATCGGGAGACGGCACGGGAGTGTACGGCACGCCGAACATCTGGCACTGCATCTCGAGGTTGTCCCAGAGAAACTGGTCTTCCTTGTGCAGATGCAAGGTGGCGCCGGTCTTCTCTTTCATCTGGCCGGAAGCCAGGAAGTGATCGAGGTGCGCGTGGGTGTGAATGATGCTGACCACTTTAAGGCCCAGCGCATCGAGCCGGGCCATGATCAGGTCAGGGTTGCCGCCCGGGTCGACGACGATGGCTTTTTTGGTGATCGGGTCGCCGATGATCGTGCAGTTGCACTGAAGGGGGCCGACGGGGAAGGTTTCGCGGATGAGAGAAGGCGTTACAACTGACATGAAAAATCCTCGACAGACGGCGGATAGCGTTTGTTCAGGATTCTACTGCACGCGCCGATACAGAATGCCAGGCCAGTAATTTGACGCCACTAATCAGAAAGTAGTGGCTCTATGATATCAAATGTATAAATTCTGGTGCAAAATCGCGTTCTTTTTGTAGCGGCCGCATTCAGGAAGGGTCGCATAGCTCTCAGGAAATTCCATGCCAACGCCCAAGACGTATTCATTCAGTTTGCCCTCCACACTGACAGGCAATGCCCTCGTCGACAGCCTCATCTCAGGCACCTATTGGCTGGGGGCCAACTGGACTCCGACTGGGCCGACCAACCTGAGCTACAGCTTCATGGCACCGGTCACTTCGTATTTCGTGACTGACTACAGCCCCGACAACGAATACAACGCGCTGTACGAGCTCACGGCCGGGCAAAAAACCGCCATCACCAACGCGCTGGGCGCCTGGAGTGCCGTCGCCAACCTGAACTTCACGCTGACCACCGACACCCTTTTCAACGTCGGTGACATGCGTTTTGGCGGCTACCGGTTGATGGACGACAAGACCGCTGCGTGGGCCTACTTCCCGGCCAATTCGCCAGTCGCCGGCGATGTCTGGATCGGTCCGCAGACCAATGATCCGAACCCGGGCAAAGGCTCCTACGATTACATGACCTTCGTGCATGAAATCGGCCATGCGCTGGGCCTCAAGCATCCGTTCGACGCCAGTTCGACCAACAAGACCCTGCTCGACCCGACGCTCGATGATGTTCACTTCACGGTGATGAGCTACAACAGCAATTATTCCTACCAGCCAACCACGCCAATGGTGCTGGACATCATCGCGATCCAGAGCCTGTATGGCGCCAACATGGCGTGGCAGGCCGGTGACACTGTTTACAAGTGGGCAGCCAACCAGTCGATTTTCGAGACCATCTGGGATGGCGGCGGCAACGACACCATCGATGGCAGCAACCAGCTCGCGGCCGTCAGCATCAACCTCAATGAAGGCGCTTACAGCCAGATCGGCAAGGCGTTCATCGATTACAACAACCAGACCGCGATCAATGACGGGCTGGCGATTGCCTACGGCGCCAAGATCGAGAACGCCATCGGTTCTGCGTTCAACGACATCCTCACCGGTAACGCACTGAACAACACGCTTGATGGCGGCGCAGGTGCCGACACCATGATCGGTGGTGATGGCGTCGACACCTACTACGTCGACAACGTCGGCGATGTAGTGATCGAAACCGATGCCTCGCTGACCGCACTCGACCGCGTGTTCGCCTCCATCGACTACACCCTCGGCGCCAACGTCGAAAACCTGATCCTGACCGGCACCGGCAACCTCAACGGTACCGGCAACTCGGTCAATAACCGCATCACCGGTAACGATGGCAATAACATCCTTGATGGCAGCACAGGCGCTGACACATTGATTGGCGGACTCGGCAACGACACCTATATCGTCGACAACGTCGGCGACACCATCGTCGAAACCAGCACCCTGGCCGGCCAGATCGACAGTGTCTGGTCGTCGGTCGACTTCACCTTGAGCGCCAACATAGAAGTCCTTTCGCTTTCCGGTACCGCCAATCTCAACGGCACCGGCAACAGCGGCGTTAACTACATCAATGGTAATTCGGGCAACAACATCCTCGATGGTGGCGCGGGTGCCGACGTACTGAATGGCGGCTTGGGCAATGACACTTATATCGTCGACAACATCGGCGACACGGTGACTGAAAGCAGCACGCTGGCCAGCGAAATCGACACCGTGCGCGCGTCGGTGGACTGGACCCTGGGCGCCAACCTGGAAAACCTCGTGCTCACCGGCGATGCGATCAACGGCACCGGTAACGCACTGGACAACACGCTGACCGGCAACGCTGCAGCCAACACCCTCAATGGCGGCGCAGGTGCCGACACCATGATCGGTGGTGACGGCGTCGACACCTACTACGTCGACAACGTCGGCGATGTAGTGATCGAAACCGATGCCTCGCTGACCGCACTCGACCGCGTGTTCGCCTCCATCGACTACACCCTCGGCGCCAACGTCGA